>CALMHE010000190.1 GCA_937863865.1 uncultured Anaerolineaceae bacterium
CAATCGTGGTATTCTTCAAGATCGAATATTCGCCCGTGTGCAGCATGAAGGCATGATCAATCAACCGTTGCCATCCTGGCAATCAGCGGTTCCTCCAGAAACGCATCGATCAATTTTCGTTTTTCCTCAGGTATGGTTTTCATCTTTCATCCTTTTCCTTGCCGTTATAACAGGGATGGGTTACCGGTAGACCAGGCGACCCTCCACCTGGCTGGTCAGGTTCTGATGACCGCGAAGATACTCCTCCAGGACATTATGCATGGAGGAAGCAGCCACTCTCGGCGGGAGGATGGCAGCCAGTTCCTCGTGGGAAATTGCCAGGTTCTTCTGCGAACTGGAGTAGTGAAAATCCGTCATTCCAAGTGTATAGCGTGCCGAAAGATCCACCGGCTGTCCCTTGATCTCCAATTGCACCAATTTGCGGAGGGATTCATCATACACGGCGCGCACCCCGCGATTGACCTGGTAGCATTCGCCCTCGCCGTTGCGATTTTCCGCCCTCATGATGTAAGAAAAGATGCGCCAGAGTTGTTCCCCGGTTACGGTAAAGCGCATAAAAGCCTCATCATACGGAAATACCTGATTCATATCCCGCAGGGTGACAATTGGTCCCATTTCCTTAAGACGAATGGAGCCGCTGCCAATCAACGCCACATCACAATTGGTGGATTCCGCAAAAATATCTGAGAACAGGTTGCCCAGGGAAGTCTCAATTTCCCGCCTGGGATGTGTGAGAGGCTGCGCCAGTCGGCAGAGCAGGGCATTGTATTTGGTATCCACAACCTCCTTGTAGGAATCTATAAATTTCTGCAAATCCGCGTCCGGCTGGACAGCTTGACTGGTAATGGGAACCAGCCGCCACTTCCATTCAATGACCCGGTTGGTTTCATCGTCCACAACAATATCAAATCGCCCAATTTGATCTGTTCCAACATTTGCCTGGGCTATCAGGATGTTGTTGACAAGCACGGGCTGATCCAGGAGGGTATGGGAATGACCGCCAATGATCATATCCACACCCCATTCAGGTTTCAGCATGGCAGCCAGTTCCTTGTCAGACTCAAACCCGATATGAGTCAACAAAATGGTCAGGTCAATATCGTCATTCTTATACGCATCGCAAATGCGCCCGATTTCTTTGGCGGCATCTTCCAGCGTGATAAATGTACCAATATGCCCCTCCCGTTTTAAATACGCCATAATCGATTCGGTGATAATGCCAATAAACATGATCTTCAATCCATCCACTTCCTTGATCAGGTATGGCTTCATCAGGCGCTTGTAATATTTCTTGATATACAGGTTGGCATTCACAATGGGAAAATTCGCCATTTTTTCCAAAAACAGCAGGTGGGGCAAGCCGTAATCCAGTTCATGATTCCCCAGAGTCACCACGTCCGGTGAAAGGTAGTTCATGATCTCCACGGTACTGATTCCTTTGAACTCGGCATCAATGACCGACCCCTGGAGCATATCACCTGCAATGGCATAAATTACGTTTTTCTCCTCCCGCCGCACCTGGTTGATATACCCGGAGAGTAAAGCCAGTCCTCCGATCAAGGTTCCATCTGCACCCTGGGATTCCGCCAAAAAATCGCCATGCATGTCATTTGAATGCAGTATTGTAAATTTCCTGGTGTTCATTGAAACATCCTTTCCGTGTCAGTCATGGTGTTTTCCACTTGCATGCAATTCCAGATTCATTTATCAACTTCTCCAATTGTAACCTACCTGTAAATTTTCCCTTCCAAATAAAAACATCCCCTTCATTGTTGAACATGAAAAGGATGTTTTTGAGATAAGTCATGGTACCGGCTGGAACTGTCTAGCCATTGCCCGGAAAAACTTTGCGGTAATTTTCAATCAGCCGGTCGCAAAGGTTGTTGAATGCATCATCCACTTTCTGGCGGGATCGGTCAGCCCGATACCAGGCAATGATCTCCTCGGCTCCGCGGGAGAAGGGAATAGACGCAAAGAAGCCGGGGACAACCTGCCGGATCTTGCTGTTGTCAAAGATGGCACTGTGCGCCTTGTCGCCCAGCAAACTGTCCCCAATCCGGGAATCGTAGGCTGCAATCAGGTCTGACGGAATATGCACCAGGTTGGGCGTCACTCCGGCAGCTTCCGCCAGCAGCCGGTAAATCTGGTTCCAGGTGAGCCATTCATCCGAGGTGATGTGAAAAATCTCACCGCGGGCGTGGGAATTTCCCAGCAAGCCAACAAAACCCCTGGCGAAATCAGCGCTGTGAGTAAGCGTCCAGATGGACGTGCCGTCACCGTGGACAATGACCGGTTTC
>CALMHE010000191.1 GCA_937863865.1 uncultured Anaerolineaceae bacterium
CCTTATGTTTCAGTGGATGGGCTCTTTTCCTCCATGTGCGCGAACAACAGAGGAGAAAAGTAGGAATGACATATGAATAAATTAATTGTTAAATTTACAGGTTGCGATCAATTATATATGCGTATAGCCATCATGGATCGCGAACTATTCATAAATATATTCTTTATAATCAAAATTATTGCGAAAAATTCTTACCAATTTTTGCCAGCCATGGAGACAAAACGGGATAGGAACTTAATGGATAGCAAGGGGGGAAGTAAAAGGGAAACAAGTAGATCTTTCTAATCATATATATTTTAAGAATAATAACTGTTAATTATGCCCAATAGCCCCTTGTCGTTTTTTAAAGAAAATGTACAATAGCATAGTTGGTGGTATTATTCGATTCATCACGATTCTCTGGAGGTTTCGTTGAGCGAACAAACCAATCAACTTGCTCGCCCGAAAAAATCTTTTTCTCAATTTTGGTCACAATTTAAAGAAAACCTGACTGCATATTTGTTCCTATCACCCTCCCTAATTATCATCGGTGTGTTTGGATTATTTCCGATTGGATATGCCGTATATATGAGTTTGTTTAATTGGAGGGTGACAAAGGGGGGGTTTCTTGGCATCCAAAATTATGAAAAAATTGTTGGGGATTGGGTCGGACTTTTATTGTTTTTGATTGGGTTGGTTTTATTGGGTCTTGCCTACTGGCTTTGGACAACTGCTTTTCGTTCCAGTGCCACTGGCACCCGGATAGCCAAACTCGCAGCTGCAATATTATTGATTGCAGTCGGTTTTTTGCTTTCCAGCGGTTGGGGACGATTATTGTCAATGGGGGATAAAAAATTTTGGACTTCCATGATGATTACATTGTTTTATGCCATCGGAACGGTGCCAACTCAAATTATCATCGGCATGGTTTTGGCGTACTTATTGTTTCAAAATATCCGGGGTAAGGATTTATTTCGTATTGTCTACTTTCTCCCATACATAACACCCGTTGTTTCCACAGCGGTTGTATTTCGTACAATATTCAGCCCCAGGGACACGGCATTGGCGAATACAATCTTGAACTGGTTGGGGGGCAGTTCATTAAAATGGTTGTTCGAACCCCGATCAATCATGAACATATTATTTGGATGGAACCTTGAAGGATTTTGGGCTGGACCCAGTCTGGCATTAGTCACGATCATCCTATTTGGAATCTGGACCTTTATCGGGTATAACACGGTCATATTTTTGGCTGGCTTGGGATCCATTTCAAAGGAAATTTATGAAGCTGCTGAAATTGATGGTGCCAATGCATGGGGTGTTTTTAAAAATGTCACAGTTCCCCTTTTATCACCGGTTACGTTTTATCTTTTCCTGGTTTCATTCATTGGAACGTTTAAAGCTTTCAACCATATTTTCGTAATGGAAGTGCCTTCAGCGCAAGGAACCGTACAGACTGCCAGTGTGGAAATATTTTCCATTTTCTATCGTGCCAATAATTATGGATATGCTGCTGCACAGGCAGTTGTTCTATTCCTGGTCATCCTCGGTCTTACTTTAGCTCAAAATAAATTAATGTCAAAGAAGGTATTTTATGGTTGAAAGCAGGCATTCCCAAACCGGGAGTAAACAATCCGGGATGATAAAAAACCCATTTCATAAAACCAGGTGGTTCTCACGCCTTCCAATATATGTGGTATTGATTGTTGGAGCTGTGATTGCGATTATTCCATTCTTTTGGATGACATCCACCTCATTGATGACCCTTGGTGAGACCATCAACCGGAAATGGCTGCCTGCGGTTGCACAATGGCAAAACTATATCGATGCCTGGAATGAAGCCAAATTTGACAAGTATTTCCTAAACAGTGTGATCATAACATTGACCACAGTGGTTGGTTTGTTAATAACCTCAATTTTAGCTGGATATGCCTTCGGTCGAATGAAATTTTTCGGTAAGAATGTGATCTTTGCCCTTCTTTTAAGTACAATGATGATACCTGAAACCGTGACACTCTTACCCAATATGCTTATGATTCGAGGTGCGATTATTCCATTGCCGGGTGGTTCGTGGTTAAACACATTACAGGCATTGACGATTCCATTCATGGCTAATGCATTCAGTATTTTTTTATTACGTCAATTTTTCGCACAGATCCCCAACGAGTTATGGGATGCTGCCCGTATGGATGGGGCGGGTCATTTTCGATTTTTAATCCAAATTGTTCTGCCAATCAGTAAAGCCCCCATCATGACAGTGCTCCTATTTGGTTTCATCGGTGCATGGAATGCATTCGCATGGCCATTATTGGTGACCACTCGTGAAACCTGGCGCCCTCTGATGGTCGGATTGTGGAATTTTGTCACTGAAGCCGGACCAGAGACTCATTTATTAATGGCAGGGGCAATGATTTCTTTGATTCCAATTTTGGTGATTTATTTCCTTACTCAAAAACAATTTACAGAAGGAATTGCCACAACAGGACTTAAAGGATAAAATATCATGTTGGTTCCGGGAATTACCCGATAACCCAAATCCCTTAATTCACTTTATTCAAGGAGAAAAAGATGAAAACAAAATTATTTGGACTGTTGGCTATCTTGATCGTTGCATCCCTGGTCTTGGCAGCCTGCACACCAAAACCAACTGTTGAGCCGACTGCTGTGCCCACTGAGATAAAGACCGAAGCCCCGGTTGTAACGGAAGCGCCCACCGAAGCGCCTGTCGAAGATATCTGGGCAAATGTCGATCCCACGGGTCAGTCGATCGTATTCTGGCATCAACACACCAAAGCTCGTGAGACCTCTCTGTTGGAAATCATCGATGAATTTAATAAAACCAACGAGTATGGAATTACGGTCACTGCTGAATATCAGGGAAGCTACCAGGATATTTTCAACAAGATGCTTCCGATCCTTGGCACTCCGGATGTTCCCGATATCGTGGTTGCTTATCAAAACCAGGCTGCCACCTACCAGCTTGCAGATGCATTGGTTGACATGAATACAATGGTCAACAGCCCGAAATGGGGTTTGACTGAGGAAGAACAGAAGGATTTCTTCCCGGGCTTTTTTGTACAGGATGTCTTCCCCAACTTTGGCAATGCCCGGCTGGGTTTCCCTCCAAATCGCTCAATGGAAGTTCTTTATTACAACATTGATTGGATGAAGGAACTTGGATTTGAGAACCCTCCCGCAACCCCGGAAGAGTTCAGAGCAATCGCCTGTGCTGCGACACAGACCCCCTTCACCAAAGCAACCGCTGAAGGAAGTTATGGTTATGAACTGAGCATCGATACTTCCCGCTTCGCCTCCTGGACATTCGCCTTTGGCGGCGATGTTTTTGACTATGAAAAAGGTGTCTTCACGTTGAACAGCCAGGCTGCAGTCGATGCCATGACCTATCTCCAGGGTCTCTTTACAGATGGTTGCGCCAAGCTTGTAACAGAAGACTACGGAGATCAAACAGACTTTGGCAATGGAACCATGATGTTTGCCATTGGATCGAGCTCCGGTTTACCTTATTACCAGTCAGCTGTGGAAGCCGGCGCCAATCATGCCTGGAGTGTTGCCGCAATTCCCCATACGACTGCCGATCCGGTCATGAATGTTTATGGCGCATCCGTCAGCCTGCCGAAGACAACTCCGGAGCGTGAGCTGGCTTCTTGGATCTTCTTGAAATACTACACCGGAGTCGAAGCCCAGGCAAAATGGGCACAGGTGAGCGGATACTTCCCTGTGAGAGCCAGTGTTGCTGATGGACTGACGGATTATTTTGCCAGCCAGCCGGCATTCAAGACCGCTTTTGATATGTTAAAATACGGTCATTTCGAACCCCCGGTACCTGGTTATGACTTTGTACGGGAAGAAGTCAATCTGGCTTTGGCTGCGATCGCCGACGGAGCTGATGTAAAACAGACGTTGGATAGCTTGAATGAAACAGCCAATGAGATTCTTGCTGAGCAAATGGCTCAGATCAAGAAATAGAGTAACAAACAATAAATAAAATATAACCAACACAGACTGATCGGTAATTACCGATCAGTTTGTGTTTATAAGGATACAGTATAATCCAATCACAGTTTGATGAGTGCATGATGTAAAAAAACCTTCATGTGCAAGGAATGAACTTGCCCAAGAATAGAAAACCAATCCGCCGGGTATCGAGCAGTGCAGATCTTGCGTTTGCCATTGTGGTTTTGGCATCTTATCTGACTACTTTCAGTACCATTCAATCAGCATCACTGGTCGAAATTATGTTGCTGGCTGTTCTGGGTATGGTTTATATCATCATTGGGACCTATGGATTTAATCATTGTATCCGATCAGAAAATCGAATTTATGATCTTGTTTACTTTTTAATCCAAATACCTTTGGGAGCGTTTATTGTATTATTAACAAAAGGGGCTGGTTATAACGCAATGGTCCTTCTTCCCCTGGCTGGTCATGCTGTCATCTTATTGTCCAGTAGGTGGGCATATTATGTAAATGCCATCATTATTGTGGTTTATGCAATCACTGTTCGCACTTATTCAGGGGATTTTCATTCCGTTTTGAACAATCTGCCAATGTTTATTGCTGGTCTGATTTTTATTGTTATTTTTACTCAAATGGCTGTGGATGAAGAAAAAGCTCGCGAGGAGGTGGAACACCTTGTCGAGGAACTGGAGGATTTGACCATCATCCGGGAGCGTAACCGGCTGGCACGCGAGATTCACGATGGATTGGGACATTACCTGACAGCCCTCCTGATGCAGATCCAGGCTGCAAAAGCAATCATGCCGAAATCTCCCGAGAAAGCAATGGATTTACTGGATAAAGCTCAACAATTATCCCAGGAAGCTTTACTTGAGGTGCGTCAGTCTGTGGCAACCTTGCGACCCACTCCGGATCAGAATCGACCCCTGCTAGAGCTGATAGAAAAAATGATCGCAGATGTCGGGGAAGGAAGCATACCTGTACAGTTAAATGTTGTTGGTGTTCCACGGGTATTATCTTCAGCAGCACACCTGACGATATTTCGGGCTGCACAGGAAGGAGTAAACAATGCCCGTAAACATTCCCAGGCTACCCAAATCTGGGTCGAACTGGATTACTCTGATTCGGAAATGGTAAAAGTAATCATCAAGGATAATGGATTGGGAGCTGAATCATTGGATGGAGGTTTTGGACTGACTGGTCTTCAGGAACGCGTGCGTTTATTGAATGGAACTTATCATATATCGACTGAAGTGGGTCAAGGCTTTATATTGTCAGTGGGAGTTATGGGATGAAAATAATCAAAATCATGATTGTTGACGATCAGGCATTGTTTCGGGAGGGATTGATCACTTTGCTCTCGGTCCAACCTGATTTTGAAGTCATTGCAGAAGCCTCCAATGGTGAAGAGTCAATTCGTCTCGCAGTTCAACATAATCCGGATGTCATTTTGATGGATTTACGAATGCCAGTGATGGATGGTGTGACTGCGATTAAACGTATCAAGGCTGTTCTTCCCGAAAGTCGAATCATTGTCCTGACCACCTTCGATGATGACGAATCAGTATTCGATGGATTGCGTGCCGGCGCAGTTGGTTATTTGTTAAAAGACGTGTCCTCTGAGAAACTCGCCGATGCCATTCGTGCAGCTTCCAGAGGAGAATATTTTTTACTTCCATCGATTACAGCGAAAGTGATGGCTGAATTTTCCCGTTTTTCCCGACCAGTCCCAACTCATTCTGAAACTTTGGTCGATCCCCTGACCAATCGGGAAGAGGAAATCCTGCGGCTGGTGGCAACGGGTGCCAGCAATAAGGAAATTGCTGATTCCTTGGTCATTGCGGAAGGTACGGTTAAAAACCATATTACCAGCATCCTTAATAAATTAAATGCCAGGGATCGAATGCAGGCTGTCATTCGCGCAAGAGAGTTGGGTATTGTCCTGTAATGTATCCCGCAGTGTGACTAACTTCACATATTATTTTGAGTCGTTTGGGTTAATATTATACACACAGAGTGAGGTTATCAATGGTTAGTCATTCTCCAGAATCCAAGCCACCACATAATCAGAAAATAATTCAATCGACCTATATTGTGGGATTGATATTAATTGTGATCGGTGCTACTTTCCTATTGGAAAAATATCTCCAAACAGGTTGGTTATTCCTTGCGCTTGGTCCTGCCATTGGTCTGGCATTGATGAGTGGTGGAGTAATTCGCCGGCAGAGAAGCTACATAATTGCTGGCAGCCTGTTTCTTTCAATTGGTATATCGCTTTACATATATTTTGGCATCGTTGAATCATGGAGTTGGTCACAGAGATTGGGATTGGCAATTCTCGCTTTTGGCGGTGGCTGGTTATTAATCTCTTTGTTAGCTTTGATTTTCCTTCACAAAAAAATACTCTGGTCGTTAATTCCAGCAGTAATGTTATTTGCTCTGGGTGGTTGTTTTCTATTCAGCCAACTCAGATGGGTGGATTTTGATTTTTATCTGATTACAGCTGCCGGTTTGGTTTTTCTGGCAGCAGGTTTGTATCATAAAACAATAGGGCTTGTAATACCAGGCAGCTTATTGATAACCATCGGTCCGGCAATTTTCCAGGCTTGGGGAACAGCTGAGACGTCATCAGCACTGGTAAAAACCGGTATCCTGCTGGTCATTCTTGCTTTGGGTTGGGGATTGATCACAGTTTTCAGCCGGGTAATTAAAAACAAATTTATTTGGTGGCCTTTGATTCCAGGCGGTATTCTGGCGGTAACTGGATGGGGATTATATATCGGCGGTGATCCAAACAACGCCCTGGGTTTTATTGGAAACACTGGCTCAGTGGCTTTGATTATTATTGGAATATATTTATTATTACTGCGTCATGGAATTCAAAAATAATTGGCAAGCGTTTTATTAAGTACTTGATGGATAAGCGGTAGAGCTTCTGTCGCTGCCTGCTCTCCCAATTGAATTAGTTGGGGAGCTTTTGTAAAACTTAGAAACATATCGACATCTGGTGGGATGTTCGGTTTGATCAGGATTTCAGGTTTTGCACGGCTGATTTGCTGTTGGGTTTGAGCGTTGCTCATAATCAATAAGGACCAATAAAAATCCCGAATTAACTCGGGCAGTTGGATATGGCGCGGCAAATGAAATGGAG
>CALMHE010000192.1 GCA_937863865.1 uncultured Anaerolineaceae bacterium
CACACTGCAAGGCAGCCATCATTCCCGCCGGTCCGGCGCCAATAATTCCCACCTGCAATTGATTTTTCATATATTTACCATAATCGGAATAATGCCATCCGTCAAGCAAATTGATGGAAAGAAATTTTGCAATGAGGGAAGGTCAAACAAAAAAATTTTAATGACAATGAAAATCATTTATTAAGGTTTATGGTACAATGACTTGAAATTGTACTTGGAAAAGGAGCAATTATGCCTCCAATTTTACAACTGACCAATATTACCAAGCGATTTCCGGGCGTTTTAGCAAATGACCATATTAACCTTGAACTGAACCAGGGGGAAATTTTGGCATTGTTGGGAGAAAACGGTGCCGGAAAAACCACGCTCATGAACATTCTTTACGGTCTCTACCAGCCGGATGAAGGACAAATTCATGTACGTGGTGAAGAAATTACAGTTCACTCCCCCACGGATGCCATCCAGGCTGGAATTGGTATGGTCCACCAACATTTCATGTTGATCCCGGTCTTCACAGTCACTGAAAATGTAATGCTTGGTCTGGAGGAAGCCAATAAACTTGGCTTTCTTAATCGTCCCAAAGCAGCCGCCAGAGTTCATGATATTTCTGAAGCCTATGGCTTGGAAGTTGAAGCGAATGCCTATGTACGGGATTTACCAGTGGGCGTTCAGCAGCGTGTGGAAATCATCAAACTGCTGTACCGGAATGCTGAAATCCTGATCTTCGATGAACCCACAGCAGTACTGACACCTCAGGAAGCGGATGAACTATTTAAGATCATGCGCTCACTGGCAGAACAGGGGAAATCCATCATTTTTATTACCCATAAATTGCGTGAGGTGTTGGATGTGGCTGACCGGATCGTAGTCATCCGGCGCGGTGCTGTGGTTGGCGAAACCACCCCATCAGAAGCAGACAAGAACAGATTGGCAGCCATGATGGTGGGACGCGCCGTTCAACTGGAAGTGGAAAAATCACCCGCCAAACCCGGTGATGTCATCCTGGAAGTTAAAGATCTGGAAGTGACCGATGATACCCAGCAGGTCATGGTGGAGCAGGTCAGCTTTAGTGTGCGGGCTGGTGAAATAGTCGGTCTGGCAGGGGTCCAGGGTAACGGTCAAACCGAACTGGTTGCCGCACTTACCGGTCTGCGCCGCCCCAGCGGTGGCAGCATCCTCCTGTTGGGCGAGGATACCACCAATGCAAACCCGCGCTTCATCACCGAGCTGGGTTCCGCTCATGTACCTGAAGATCGCCAGAAGGATGGTCTGGTGCTGTCCTTCCCGGTCAAGGATAACCTGGTTCTCTGTACGTACTACAGACCTCCTTTTGCAAAAAGAGTCAACCTGAACCAATCTGAAATCAACAGGAACGCTGACCATTTGATCGAGCAGTTTGACATCCGCACACCCAGCGCTGAAACCAATGTCGGCTCCCTGTCAGGCGGCAACCAGCAAAAAGTCATTATAGCCCGCGAATTTTCCCGACCCATTCATTTCCTGGTTGCTTCCCAACCTACCCGGGGACTGGATGTTGGTTCCATTGAATACATCCACCAGCAGATTGTGAAAAAGCGCGATGAAGGTACTGCCATCCTGCTGGTTTCTCCTGAATTGGACGAGATTATGGAACTCTCAGACCAGATTGCAGTCATGTACCGGGGAAAAATTGTTGCATTTGTGGATGCTGAAATTGCCACCAAAGAATATATCGGTCTCCTGATGGCTGGTATAAAGCCGGAGACCATCCCACCACCCACACGGAAACGTGCGGTGGAAGCTACTTTCTAAGGAGAGGGTAAACCTGTGGCTGACGAAAAGAAAACTCCTGTGGATGCCGGGAAGGTTATCCTGCAAGAAGCAACCCATGAACCTGCCCCCTCCAAAAACAATAAACGGAATGTGGGACGGGCATTGTTAATCCCCGCCCTGGCGGTCATCACCGGTCTGTTGATTGGCGCCTTTATCATCATCTTTACAACGGAAGAAGTCTATACCGGTTTTCAGACATCATTTGGTGCGGGAATGGCTGCCGTCTGGGACTCCGTTTCCAAAGCTTATGGAGCGCTGTTCACCGGGGCATTTGGCAATCCAGTCCGGATCGTTGAGGCTTTGTTCAGCGGTGATGCACTTGAAATCCGCCGGGCGATCAACCCCTTCCTGGAAAGTCTGGTGGTTTCCACACCTTACATTTTTGCTGGGCTTGCGGTTGCCTTGGGTTTTCGCGCCGGTCTGTTCAACATCGGTGTGGAAGGGCAGTACCGCATTGCTGCGCTGGTGGCGGCGTGGTTCGCTGCGACCGTCCCACTCCCCGGCGCTCTCGCCATCATCCTGACGATCATCGTCGCCATGCTCGCCGGCGCGCTCTATGCCCTGATCCCTGCGGTGCTCAAGGTGACGCGGGGAGTCAACGAGGTCATCACGACGATCATGCTCAACAGCATCGTCGGAGGCCTCATCGGCTATCTGCTGCGCGGCCCGTTCCGCGACCCGAAGCTCGGCGAAACGGGGACCGGACGAACCGCCGACATCCGGACCGACGCCTGGTTCCCCGGTTTCGAGGACCCGTTCGGGTGGCTCGGCATGCTGACCCCGAGCCGACCGCTCGGCGGCTTCATCGTCGTGGCGCTCATCGTGGGCGTCGCAGTGGCCCTCGGCCTGAACCGCACCCGCTTCGGATTCAACCTGCGGGCGTCTGGAAGCAACCCCGAGGCGGCCGCCACGAGCGGCGTCCAGTCGTCCCGGATGATCGTGCAGGCCATGCTCCTGTCCGGTGGCATAGCCGGGCTGGTGGGACTGCCCCAGATC
>CALMHE010000193.1 GCA_937863865.1 uncultured Anaerolineaceae bacterium
ATAGCGATATTTTATGATTGATCCGGCTGGAACAGGTAAATCAAATTTATACCTTGTCTGGTTAACCTGACTCATCTCATACCTGGCGGTATTCATCGATGGACCTGTTAAATCATCCACCACATCCAAATAAATATTTACTGGGGTGGGGGAGATGGGTATATCAACGACAAATGTGATAATTGTCAGTGGAAGACCAGGAATAGTGACAGGGTTTTCAGTGAGATCGGCTATATCTGCTGGCAGGGAGGTTTTGGCAAGCGTGCATCCGCCAAGCAGAATTGATACGATGAAAATGAATGGAAAAATGGTTCTAGACAATTGCATGGATGACCCCTCACCCTGGATTACATGATCATTACAATCTTCTACAAGGTATTCTGGCTGGGTTTTTGATGGAAGGATTGATATATTTCGGTTTGACGTTCAGCCAGGCTTCCCAGTACACCGTTTACAAAACGAGGAGTGCTATCCGAGCCGTAAAACTTAGCCAGCTCGATGGCTTCATTGATGGCAACTTTGAGAGGTGTGCATTCTTCAACGGCAAATTCCCATAAAGCAATTCGAATAATGTTCCGGTCAATTACCGCCACCTGATCCAATGGCCATTCAGGTGCATGTTCGGCAATTAATTGATCTAATTTCGGGATAATTGGAATTACCCCAAAGATAATTCGTCGGATAAAATCCTCCAGTATAGGTGCTAGTGATTCTTCTGACAGGTGATTCCCCAGTACTTCACCTGGATCATGATCGGTTAAATCACATTCGTACAAGACTTGCAGGGCAATACAACGCGCCTTCGTCCTTGTTTTCATATAATCAAGCTGCCGGCTCCGAATAATCTATGTCTTCCACGTGAATATTTATTTTTCCCACATCCATCCCGACTGTTTCTGAGATTGCCCGAGCCACTTGTATTTGGATCGCACGGGATACATCCCGAACATTGCAGTCACGGCGAACGATAACATATAAATCCACATTTACCTCATTACCGATCACCTCGATTCGTACACCCTCATGTTGAGGTTTTCTGAAAAGCGGTCCAACATCAACCGGTAAAGCAGCAAGTTTGCTGACACCTTCAACACTTAATGTTGTCAATCGTGCAATCGCGACCAAAACATCCGGTGCAATGGTTGTCTTCCCGGATAATTGTTTCGTATCAGTCATGATGTGATGCTCCTTCCTTCGTGTAATTATAACCTCAAATATCTTTTTTTAATGAGACGACCGGCATGGTATTCGTCGCCTTGGGAAGAATCGCGATGGTAGGTAATGTATTTGTTACTGACATAGCCATTTCGACTGCATCCTCAATGGAATGTGCATATTCCAATAAGAGAGAATTTACATCATTCTTTCCCATCTCTGAAATCAGAATGAAGCGGTGGTTTCGTGCCCTCATGGCAATCTGGACCGCTTTATGAGGACCAATTTGGAATCCTTGTGCCTGGAATTTATCCAATACTTCTTGATGACTGTTCAAACCAACCATAAATTTTTTATATGACTCACTTCCAATTCCATCCTTGCAAGCCGCTACCAAAATAACGACACCCCCTTGCCGATTGATCAGCGTTGCGTGAGTAATCGCTTTTTGGGCTTGGTAAAAATTAATGTCCTTCGGGTATCCACCAGGTGAGGCGATGACAATATCATAAAGATGCTGGACAGGGGTTTGGGATAATTTCCTGATGATTGGAATACCCGCTTTGATCATTGCCAACGGTGATCCGCTGATTACCTGGACTATTTGCCGCTCATTATTTAACAAAGCGTTGATTCCGTAATGAATATCCATCATCTTCCCAATTTCTTCAATATCCATTCGGACCGGGTTATGATCAAATTCACCAGGGATCGAATTGGGATGAAGCAGCCATTCATGATTTTTAGTAATAGTCAGCCGACCGGCTAATCCAATGGCAGCTGTCTTCGATCCGCCTGAGAAACCAGCAAAATGGTGTGGCTCAATATTTCCACACACGATGCGTAAATCCGATTCCATAAAAAATCGATTTGCATAAACCGGTGTCTCCCGGGTTGTTTTTCCAAGATACACAAGATTCGGTTGATCATCTGAATCATGAGAAATTATGGTGTACCCT
>CALMHE010000194.1 GCA_937863865.1 uncultured Anaerolineaceae bacterium
GAACGAACACACCAGCACCTGCTGATTCTACAACCTGCCTGATTACTCCATCAATTGCCAAAATAACAGCTCGTCCGGCAGCCATATAATCAAAAACCTTATTGGGATAGGTCAGCTTGTACATCTCAATGGGTTTCAGAATGGCAATGGCAGCATCGCATCCTGCCAGGGTGATAGCCATATCTGATTTTGCCACCGAAGGAAGAAAGGTAATATTATTCAAGCCTAAATTTTCAGCCTGTTCCATGAGCTTTGGTTTATCCTTGCCATCCCCCACCAGCACAAAGGCTACCTCCGGATCATTCAATAATAATTTTGCAGCCTTCAAGACCACACCCAAATCATTGGACAAACCATGTGCCCCGGCATACATGACTACAAATTTGCCTTCCAATAGGTGTTCATGCCGCCATCCGGATGCATCCAGTGTTGGATTAAACATATCCGGATTCACGCCATTGACGATTAAATCAATTTTGTCAGCGCCCTGCTTTTTAATATGCTCAATAAAACCTGGGGAATTGACAATCACTCTCTCTGCATGATGGTATAAAAATCTTTCCAGCCACTCGGATAGGGAAATTAATATTTTATTTTTCAAAACACCTACTGCAATGGCAAACGCAGGCCATAAATCCCGTATTTCAAGCACAAAGGGAACATGCTTCAACCATGAGATTAACCAGGCAGTCCAGGCTTGAAAAATGGGTGGAGAAGTCCCCCAAACCAGATCCACTTTCTTGACTCGAATCCCCGCATAAAATGATGAAATCATGAATGTAAAAAAACTTAACATTCGATGAATAAAACTACGATGAAAGCCTGAATATGCATACGTTTTTAAAACCACAATTCCAGCCTGTGGCTCTTCCCGGATTACCCATTTTGGTTTTTTATTTTCGTTTTTTCCGGATAAATAAGAAATCTGACTGGCAATAATGGTCACCCGGTGACCTTTTTCCACCAGGAATTGAGCCAGTTCGAAATGCCTTGTTCCCCCGGCATCATGTAGACCAGCAAAAGCTTGATGAATCAATAAAATATGCATTCCGGTTATTGTACTGGATAACTGAGTCATGGATGGATATAAATCAGAATTGTATTATCAGTTTATGGCAGGAGCCAGGTTGTTGTAATCGTAGCCGGCTGAGTGACCAAGCCACGTACATTTAGAGCCAATGCCGGTTTTAATACACCATAAGTCGGAGAAACCCAGCCATCGGTCGTCGGATCATAATCATCATCACCAAAAATGAGTTTTCCAGCCTGTGCGATGGTTATTTTAATCGGAGAATCAGCTGATATGGATATTTTGACATCCCCAAATGGCGTTTTGAGGATCATGTTTTCATCCACTAAATCCCATGGGTAATCCGGTAATAACCAATGCAGCCGAAAAACATGAGGGCGTGGGTCTCCTGTCGGGATTAAATCATCTTTAATGACCCAACAATTCAATCCATCCCAGGTCACCATTCGGCGATGGATGATGCCCAGGCGCTTATATCCATCATGTTCAGCACAAATCGAATGGATATTTTTTTCCAGTATTTTTGCCTGTGCCCGACGAACCCACAAAAATTTTCCAGCGCGTTCCATCTGGTCCTGCCCATCGATTTCAATTGTGTTGTGGTATCGTGTACGCGCCAGGCAGTTATCCCAGGGTGGATTTTGATTATAAGAATATGTTCCTGGATCCTGTGCCAGGTTGATTCCCCTCCACCAAAAATCCACATGTAATTGGTCTGCATGCGAGGGACGTGATTTGAAATTAACCGATCGAAGCGTCGCCCATTGCATTCCATTTCCTATCCGGTTTACAGATGAACCATATGGAATTGGTTCATATCGATTATTCAATGGCAAACCAAGCCATAAACTTAATTCATCCCATGGACCGGGCGGATATACTGCATGCCCCAAGAATGCCCGGGCAGCAGCTTGAGTCACTGGTCGAAAATCCGAATAATTGCTGGTGTCAAAACGAAGAATGAGTGAACCATCATTACTCCCCAGGTTGGGTGCCTGCCCGGATGTGTCATCTATTTGGGAATACAACCACCGGGTTGCTTGCTGCAGCCTGAATAAAATTTGTGAATTCGACTCGATGGCTTGTCTATACGAACTTTGCCGAGCCCATAATGCAACATGGAGCATAAAACGATGATAATTCATACTATGCTGGGTATAGGTTCCATCATCATCAATCTGATTCATCAACCCGCAGGTCATCAATTTTTCACCCAGCCGACTCCATTTTGCAGATTCCCCAAATCCAATTAATTCATTGCCTGCCAAAAGCAACCCCAATGCTTCACTAAGGAGATGATTGTTGTTTTGCGCACGGGCATATGCCAGTGTGGGTGGGATGCGCAGGGCATGCTCCACCAGGCTGATTGTCAGCCTGCTCAGCCGGTCAGCTGTTGTTGTTGGAGCTTGACGAAAAACCTGGCACGCAAACAACCAGGCGCCCATGCGGAGCGCCACTTCTTGAGCAGATGTCCAGTTTGGACCGGTGTTGACCGGATTGGCATGGATAAACTCCTCCCAATAATTCCAAAACGCACTGGCATATATAGGATTTCCGGTTAAGGTAAAAGCCCGTCCAAGTGGAAAAACCCAGCCAAACCGGGCTGGTTCCCAGACATTCTTTATGTCATTCTCCCCCAACCTGTCTCCATACTCAAGGCTAAAACGCAGGGGTGACGGTGGCTTTAAATCCAGATCAACCAATTTCCCCCCAAACAAACGCACCCTGCCATTAACAATTTCGTCCGCTTCCAAAATTAATGGATGGGCATCCGGTCCCAGCAAATCACTCAATTCTGCCTGGGAGGGTATATGCCAGCATTGACCCTTCAAAGAACCTTGAAGAAGGTTGGAGCCTCCTTGTTCTAATTTTCGTCTGATACAGCCTGAGCGGGTGCCCAATATATACAGGGCGTACCACGCCACCTGGCGCAGCCCCAATTCGGAACATGCCCGCAAAATCATCCCAATGGACTTTTTTGCCATCATGTTCGATCAGCCTGTCGATTCTTCCTGCCCGCTTCTCAGCGCTCTGACAGCAGCAAAACTGGCGGATGTCACCCACCGCAAATGATGATAAGGTATCGGTGGTTGCTGATCCTTTTCAATGAATTCCAGAAATGCCCGCCAGGCTTGTTCATGTCCCTTATCCTGCCGGAGAAGGGATTTATGCACCTTGCGCCCGCCATCTCTCACCAAAATCAACTCCCTGAAATCATCCAGGAC
>CALMHE010000195.1 GCA_937863865.1 uncultured Anaerolineaceae bacterium
ATCCATGCGACTGGTTCGTTGTACCCTTCGAACCGGGTGAAAACTCCATTATTTGAAAGGGCTTGATGAAATGAAGGTTTTACTGATCAAGGATGTGTATAAACTGGGGCATGCAGGTGATGTGCGGCGGGTGGCGGATGGCTATGGACGCAACTACCTCATCCCTCACGGACTGGCTATGCTGGCAACCCCCGGCGCACTCAAACAGGCGGATCATATCCGTGCCAAGGCGGAAGCCCGCCGTGTGATCATCAATAATGAAATGAGCGGCATTGCCAAACTCCTGGAAGGACTGGTCATCGCGTTCACTTCAAAGGCTGGCGAAACCGGAAAACTGTATGGTTCCATTACCACCCAGACGATTACGGATGCCATCAATGAAAAACTGGGCACCAAAATTGACCGCCGCCAGGTGGAGGTTCAGCCCATCCGCACCCTGGGCGAACATAAGGCACAGATCCGCCTGACTGTTGATCTTATCCCGGAAGTGACCGTGATGGTTTACCGCGAAGGGGATGCCCGCCTGCAGGCAGCCGAATCTGCTCCGGCAGCGGAAACCAAAGAAATGGAATCTGAATCGGAAGAAGAAGCGACCGAATAAGGATTCCCGGTTCTGTATCGTCTTACAACCGGTCGGGGTCAGCAGGGACTGCCTTGACCGGTTCCTTTTTTCCCTCAATAGGATTTTCATGGTATGGCTTCCATTGGTGAACAACTAAAACAGGCTCGCATTGAGAAAAAGTTGACGCTGGAACAGGCTGCCCATACCACGCGTGTCCGGATCCATTATTTGCAGGCGTTGGAGGAAGATCGGCGGGACCTGATGCCTTCAGATGTGCAGGGACGCGGCTTTTTGCGCTTATATGCAGGTTACCTGGGCTTGCCGGTTGAACCGTTGCTCGATCAGTGGATGGGCAGGGTAACCGAAGAAACCCTCCCCATACCCGCTCCGCTGGAACCGGCAGCAGTTGAATCCGGGGCAGTCAGCCGGGAAGAGCCGGCGCCAGTCAGTCCTGTTGCCGGGGCAGTTGAAGAAGCCATGCCCCCGGAGGAGGAAGAAATTGCTCCGGCTCCCAAGGGTCGGGGTAAGCGGAGTCAGCCGGTTCAAAGTGACATCCCGTCTGTCCCACCGGCAATCCAATCTGTCGAAAAATTCCGCCAAATTGGCGCCATATTGAAAAAACAACGGGAGGAAATGGAGTTGACCCTGGAAGAGGCGGAACAGATATCTCATATCCGCCAATATTACCTGACGGCTTTGGAGGAAGGCAGAATGGACATGCTTCCTTCCCTGGCACAGGCGCGGGGAATTCTCAGTAATTATGCCGTTCTTCTCAATCTTCATCCGGAAGAGATCCTGAACCGGTTTGCTGATGCCCTGCAGACCCGGCGGATGGAAATTGCCGGGCAGGGAGCCGAAAAAAATAAAAAGCGTTCAGCAACTGCACCCAGAACCAGGCGCCGGACCGGTCCGCTGGCATTCATCACCCCGGATTTGTTAATCGGCGGTGGTCTGTTCATATTAATTTTTGTTTTTTTCATCTGGGGCGTCTCTCAGATTGACCTGTTGAAAGGGAATACGCCCGAGGGAACGACTGCTCCAATTTCCGATATTCTGCTCACAGCCGGCACCGCATCGGGCAATCAAGACAACAGTGGAAACCCTGTAGAAACTAACTCAAATGGAGGAGAGGGGGTGACCACCAACGGGATCACCCCGACCATTGGACCGATCAATAATGACCCCCTGCAAATCTATATCATATCCCGGCAGCGCGTCTGGCTGGAGGTCATATCGGATGAAAAAATCGTATTCAGCGGGCGCACCACACCAGGCACTGCCTATTCCTTCTCCGGGACCAGTGAAGTAAAGGTCACGGCAGGCGACGCTGCCGCGCTGGAAATTTCCTTTAACCGGCAGGATCTGGGAACCCTGGGAGTATCCGGACAGGTCGTCCGGCTGGTCTTTACACCCGGACAGGTTATGACGGCAACCCCGCAGTTCACATCCACGCTGGCACCGACTCAGGCTCCCACATCCACCCTGCAGCCCAGCCCGACTCTTGCCACCCCCACTGTTACTCCATACATTCCTTGATTTATGAAATTAAAAACATATTATCTGGTATCGTTGGGATGTGCCAAAAATACGGTTGATTCAGGTTCCATGATGGAACTGCTGAATAAAGCCGGATATCAACCGGTGGAGCGACCGGCATGGGCTGAAATCATGATCGTTAATACCTGCGGCTTCATTCAACCTGCCCGTGAGGAATCACTGCATGAATTACGCTCCCTGGCACACCACAAAAAACGCGGACAAAAACTGATCGCAGCCGGCTGTCTCCCCCAACGCCTGCGTGAGGCGATCATTGATGAAGTTCCCCAGCTGGATGGGGTGATCAGCACTCGCCGCTGGATGGATATTCTCCAGGTGGTCGAAAATATTCGCGGGAATCAATCCCCCAAACCAATCTACCATATCCCCGATGTCCCGGATATGGGAGGTGATGATCATGGTGTACTGCGGTCCGCAGTGCAGGGAACTAGCGCTTACCTGAAGATTGCAGATGGCTGCCGCCGGGGTTGTGCGTTCTGCTCCATTCCATTGATAAAAGGCAGGGCGGTCAGCCGCCAGCCGGAAAACATCATTCGCGACGCGAAAATCTTGCAGGAATTGGGCGTCCAGGAGTTGATCCTGATCGCCCAGGACACCACCGATTATGGATCTGATCTGGGCATCCAGGACGGACTGGCGTTTTTACTGGAACAGCTGACCGACGCCGT
>CALMHE010000196.1 GCA_937863865.1 uncultured Anaerolineaceae bacterium
CTGTGATGGAATACTTCACAACTGGTGCCTCCGTGGAAGGCTGGGTGCGATCTGGCGGAGCCATTTCACCCCACCTGGACAGCAGTCTGGATTGGTATTCCAATGTGGTCGACCGGGGTGTTGCAGAGATCATTCTCAATGCAAGCTCGGTTCGCTTCGATGGCTCGGACCTGATGCCGGGTGATGTCGGGGCGGGTTCATTCTGGAAGGGTATGACCAGCTACGTCAGCGGTTCCATTGACCTGGATACCGCGCTCAAGGAAATTGATGCTGCCTGGCCTACTGAATAGTTAATTATTGGTAGAATAATGGGCAGGGTTGATATTCACCCTGCCCATTAAATATATAATATCGGGATATCCACCGATATTATGAATTGGGAGGTATACCATGCAGGCAAAAATGACTCGAAAATCTTTTTTTACGGGCATCATTGCCTGGTTCACCACCACTTTGGGACGATTACTGGTGGCTTTGATCGTTCCATTCTTAACCTTCCTCGTCCTCTGGCGGGGTTACATTTTCCTGAGGGATACAAATGCTCCCCAAATTGTGATGGCAATCATTGCCATCATCTGGGGTGTTGGCGGAGTGGTGCTTCTTTACTCAGCCACGAATTTTGTGGTTGAACAAATGCCGCGGGAATGGACACGCCGCTTACAACCATTCATTTTCATTGGTCCAGCTGTTGCCATCCTGGCTTGGTTTTTAGCCCTTCCCACTGTCCGGACTTTATACCTGAGCTTCATGAACAATACCGGTTTTAAATTTTTCGGGTTGAAGAATTATATCTTCGCATTAACCGACCGGATCATGCTGGAGGCATTCCGCAACAACCTGCTATGGATGATTGTGGGGACGGGATTATCTGTCGGTCTGGGTTTGTTGATTGCGGTCCTGGCTGACCGCTCAAGGTTTGAGAAGGTCTACAAGGCAATCATCTTTATGCCCATGGCAATATCATTTGTCGGGGCTGGTGTCATCTGGAAATTTGTTTACGCCTATCGCGGTGAGGGGGTTGGCATTAAGGAGATTGGTTTGCTAAATGCCATTGTCATTGGGCTGGGGGGACACAGCCAGCCCTGGCTTCTCATCCCGCCTTGGAATAATTTCTTTCTAATTGTGATCATGGTCTGGCTGCAAACCGGATACGCCATGGTCATTCTCTCTTCTGCAATCAAGAGTATTCCGGACGAAATTTTGGAAGCAGCCCGAGTGGATGGAGCCAGCGAGACCCAGGTTTTCTTCAGAATCACAATTCCCAGCATCCAGGGATCCATTCTGACGGTTTCAACCACCATCATTATTTTCAGCTTGAAGTTGTTTGATATTGTGCGGGTGATGACAGGTGGAAACAACGGCACGAATGTCATTGCAAATGAGTTTTATCTTCAGCAATTTACCTATAACAACTCCGGCAGGGCATCGGCTATTGCCATGATTCTGTTGCTGGCGGTCATCCCAATCATGATATATAACCTGCGGCAATTCCGCGAAAGGAAGGCATTCTTATGAGCGAAAAGCCCCGCAGTTTTAAAAATCAAAAGAAAGTCTCCAGCCTGATTGTGAATGGTGTCCTCATCCTGATCTGTCTGATTTGGCTGATCCCCACCCTGGGTATTTTTATCACATCCTTCCGCAACAGTAACAAAATTTATGGCTCAGGCTGGTGGACAGTTTTCCCGCACAAAGGCTTTGTTCAGACAGATGAAATCATCCTGCCGGCAGAAACCGATCCCAATGCCCCCATTACCATTGAGGGGAGAACTGCCAACTTTGATGAATGGCGCAACGGCATCACCCTGGAGGATGGTCGGGTGTTGACCTGGGTTGGCAATAAACGCAGCCGCACAATCCGGGTTGAGGAAATGAAGTGGCAGTGGTTCGACGCCACCCTGACATTGAAAAATTACAAGGATACACTTTCCGGTAAAACCATCACGTATAAGGATGCATCCGGGAATACCATTCAACGGCAGGGGAACAACCTGGGTGGCGCTTTTATTAACTCCATCGCGGTCACAGTGCCCAGCACCATTATTCCCATTTTAATCGCGGCTTTTGCAGCCTATGGATTTGCCTGGATGACCTTCCCTGGGCGGAAATTCTTGTTTACAGTTGTGGTAGCCCTTCTGGTTGTTCCGCTGCAACTGGCGTTGGTTCCAATTTTGCGGGATTACACTGCCCTGAATTTAAATGGAACTTACCTGGCAATGTGGCTGGCACACACGGGGTTCGGTCTTCCGCTGGCTATTTACCTATTGTTTAACTACATCAACACCCTGCCGCGGGATATCCTTGAATCGGCGTTCATTGATGGCGCTTCCCATTTCACCATCTTCCTTAAATTAATTCTGCCATTATCCGTTCCGGCGTTGGCATCCTTTGCCATCTTCCAGTTCCTCTGGGTCTGGAATGATTACCTGGTGGCATTGGTTTTCCTGGGTGACAAAAACCGTGTGGTCACCAGCGCTCTGGCAGCAATGGTTGGTGAAAAAGGTCAGGACTGGCACCTGTTGACATCCGGTGCATTTGTCAGCATGTTGCTGCCATTGCTTGTGTTCTTTGCATTGCAAAGGTTCTTTGTGCGTGGGTTGACAGCCGGCTCTGTCAAAGGCTAAATAAAATAATTCCCTGGGCGCTGCAAGCGCCCAGGTTTATAAAAATACATGGAAGAGGATATGTGGTATCAAAACGCAATATTTTATGAGGTGAATGTCCGTGCTTTTATGGATTCGAATGCCGACGGGCATGGAGACCTGGCGGGGTTGACCCAAAAATTGGATTATTTGCATGATTTGGGCGTGGACTGCCTGTGGTTGATGCCCATATTTCAATCCCCCCTGCGGGATGATGGGTATGATATTTCGGATTATTATGCCATTCAGCCAGGTTTTGGCACGGTTGAGGATTTTAAGAACCTTGTGGAGGAAGCCCACAAACGTGGAATGAGGGTTTTGACAGATCTGGTTATGAACCATACTTCCGACCAGCACCCCTGGTTCCAGGCTGCAAGGGCGGATCGTAATTCTCCGTACCGGGATTATTATGTCTGGAGTGATACCGATCAAAAATATCAGGATGCGCGCATTATCTTCCTGGATACTGTCCAATCAAACTGGACCTGGGACGAAACAGCAGGGCAATACTATTGGCACCGTTTTTATCCGTCCCAACCGGATTTGAATTTTGATCACCCATCCGTCCGCCAGGAGATGTTAAAGGTCATGAAGTTCTGGCTGGATTTGGGGATTGATGGTTTCCGGGCGGATGCCGTGCCATATTTGTTTGAGCGGGAAGGCACCAATTGTGAAAATTTGCCTGAGACTCATGCTTATTTACGCGAGGTGCGCGCCTTCATGGATCAGAACTACCCGGGACGGATATTGCTGGCTGAAGCGAATCAATGGCCTGAAGATGTCCGGGCTTACTTTGGTGACGGGGATGAGTTTCATATGGGATTCCACTTCCCACTTATGCCGCGCATTTTCATGGCACTCCGCCAGCAAAGAAAGGATTCATTGGTCTGGATCCTGGACCGCACACCTGAAATACCTGACAATTGCCAGTGGTGTACATTCCTGCGAAACCATGATGAATTGACACTTGAAATGGTCACCCCCGAGGAACGGGATTGGATGTGGCAGGAGTATGCCCCGGAGCCACGCATGCGCCTCAACCTGGGCATCCGGCGCCGATTGGCACCCCTGTTGGATAACGATCCAGCCAGGTTGCGCCTGGCATTTGGGCTGCTTTTATCCATGCCCGGCTCACCCATCCTGTATTATGGGGATGAAATCGGAATGGGTGATCATATCTGGTTGGATGACCGCAATGGTGTACGCACCCCCATGCAGTGGGACACTGGATTAAATGCTGGCTTCTCAAAGGCATCTCCGGATCAGCTGTATGCACCCGTAATTGACAGCCCGGAATACGATCCGCAGCGTGTCAATGTTGAAGCTCAAATCAAGGATCCCGGTTCACTTTATCATGCAGTCCGTCGGATGGTCCACACCCGCAAGAAACATCCCTGCCTGGGTGGAAGAGAATTCTCATGGGTGGATACGCAGGATCCAGCTGTCCTGGGATGTTTATATTCAAGCTTGCAGGAAAAAATCCTGGTTTTGATTAATCTGAGTGACAGAGATCAAAAAATAACTATCCCTGAAGAATATTATGTTAAAGTTACGGATATTCTGACATCATCCCCATTGAAATTAATTTCCGGACTGGTTTTGGGACCGCATGATTTTTATTGGTTGAAGCTGGAGGGTTGATATGACTGGATCGTATCTTCTCGGTGGGATCGAGGGTGGAGGAACCAAGTTTGTTTGTGCCGTGGGTACCGGACCGGATGACATCCAGGCGGAAATTCGTTTTCCCACCACCACACCGGAAGAAACGCTGGGGCGAGCCATCGAATTTTTTAGCCAGCAGGAAGGGATTACCGCTCTGGGGGTGGTATGCTTTGGTCCATTGGATCCCAATCCCCGGTCAAAGAAATATGGTGAAATTTTATCCACCCCAAAACCCGGTTGGAGTGGAGTGAACATTGTCAGGATAGTGGAGTCCGCCTTCCATTTACCGATTGGTTTTGATACCGATGTTAATGGAGCTGCTTTGGGGGAATATTGCTGGGGTAATGGAGTTGATTTGGATGTATTCATCTATCTCACCATAGGCACCGGAATTGGCGGAGGTGTCTGTGTGGGTGGGAAAGTATTGCATGGTTTGCTGCATCCGGAAATGGGTCACCTGCCTCTCCCACATGATAAAAAAATCGATCCATTTGAAGGTATTTGTGCATTCCACAAGGATTGCTTTGAGGGATTGGCGTCTGGTGTTGCAATGGAGAAACGTTGGGGGATGCCTGCAAAAAACCTGCCCTTGGACCACCCAGCCTGGGAGTTGGAAGCGCAATATATCGCTCATGCCATGACCAGCTACATTTATACCCTTTCACCCCAGCGGATCATATTGGGCGGGGGAGTGGGTCAACGACCGGATATCCTGAAGTTGGTTCAACAAAAGACTCATGCCTGCTTGAATAATTATATAAATTCCCCAATCGTACAGGACCATATGGAAACCTATATTGTCGCGCCTGGTCTTGGCAATATGTCCGGAGTGGCAGGCGCCCTGGCGTTGGCACAACAGGCATTAAAGAAATGATGGAAAGCGATTTATGTTGGATGCAATCCGTGAATCTCAACGTTCTCTCAACCGCCTGCTGCCACGGCTGGAGAACGAACTACTTTCTTCCATTCCAGACAATCAACAAGCCTGGGAACAATTAAAAATCCGCCTGCAGCGATATTTTCCACGGCTGTTCCAGCTTTATCATGGTTTGTATGGAAGCCGCTATGATTTTTTTTATTGGCTGGAAGATTTGTTAACCGGCATTGCACATGCCTGGTTTGAACGACCGGCGGATTTACAATCACTGGATGAATTGCGGGAGAAAGACCTCACCTGGTTCCAATCCAACCGGATGCTGGGCGGGGTATGCTATGTCGATCTCTTCGCCGGGAATCTTGAAGGGATTCGGTCCAGGATTCCATATTTTCAGGAATTGGGATTGACCTACCTGCACCTGATGCCGTTCTTTAAATCCCCCGAGGGTGAAAATGATGGAGGATATGCGGTAAGCAGTTACAGGGAAGTAAACCCCTCCCTGGGCACCATGGGGGAGCTTTCTGATCTTTCCCGGGAATTACGTAAAGCCGGGATCAGTCTGGTGGTGGATCTGGTCTTCAACCATACCTCTGATCAACATGAGTGGGCAAAACTTGCCCGGGCTGGCGATGAGGAACATTCTGAGTTTTATTACATCTTTCCTGATCGGTCGATTCCTGATCTTTACGAAAAACACTTGCGGGAAATATTTCCCGAGGAACACTCCGGTAGTTTTACCTGGCGGGAGGATATGGGCAGATGGATCTGGACGACCTTTCACACCTACCAGTGGGACTTGAACTATTCCAATCCAGCTGTTTTCAACCGCATGGCTGAGGAGATGCTTTTTCTCGCCAACCAGGGGGTGGAGGTGCTCCGGTTGGATGCAGTGGCATTTATTTGGAAGCGGATGGGCAGCAACTGTGAAAATCTGCCGGAAGCGCATCAAATCATCCAGGCATACAACGCTGTGGCACGGATTGCCTGCCCGGCGATGATATTTAAATCTGAAGCCATTGTCCACCCGGATGAGGTGATTCGATATATCGCCCCGGATGAGTGCCAGCTTTCCTACAACCCCTTGTTGATGGCTCTTCTATGGAATTCATTGGCGACCCGGAAAGTCCGCCTTCTGTCGCAGGCATTGAACCGCCGTTTCCACATTCATCCACAGACTGCCTGGGTTAATTATGTGAGAGTTCATGATGATATTGGCTGGACATTTTCCGATGAAGATGCGGCGCTATTGGGGATTAATGGTTACGATCACCGGAAATTCCTCAACGAGTTTTACAGCGGGCGCTTTCCAGGAAGTTTCGCCCGGGGTCTGCCATTTCAGGAGAATCCCCAAAATGGAGATTGCCGGATCAGCGGAACCTGCGCATCACTTGCCGGATTGGAAAAAGCAATCAATGAGGAAGGTCCCTGGGAGGTTGAGCTTGCCATTCGAAGGATTCTGTTGATGCATGGAGTCATCCTGACTTCAGGCGGAATCCCTTTGATTTACCTGGGGGATGAAATCGGCACCCTCAATGATTATTCATTTCATCATGACCCGAACATTTACCAGGACAGCCGTTGGGTTCACAGAATAAAGACAGATTGGGCGAAATATTCCCGGCGCAAAAATCCGGAGACAGTGGACGAACGGGTTCTTTCGGGATTACTGGAGTTGATACGGGTGAGAAAATCCCACCAGGGATTCTCTGGAGGGGAACTGGCTGTAGTTCCCACCAGGAACGATCATGTGTTGGGATATTCCCGCAATAACCTGGTTATTTTTGCCAACTTTTCAGAGCACCCGCAAAATGTGGACATTCAACGGTTGGAATTAATGAATTGCCTGGGAAAAGAACGTCTGCATGGAATCAGCAGCCTGCCAGCCGGGGGACCTCTGGAGCTGGCTCCCTATGATTTCTTTGTATTGGGTTGACTTTTCTTCCAGAAGGGCTGTCAATCGATGATGATCCGGTATGGAAGATCTGTGGAAGTTGAAATATTAATTGGTCTCGGTCACCTTGTGGATGGAACGCGGGGTTTCTGTGTTGTAACCCTTGGCGCGGGTGAGGTGATAGGCAAATAGTTGTGCCGGCAGGATGGCAATTAATGGACTGACCCATTCCGGTATGCCAGCCGGCAGGGGAATGGGGGTTTGTGCCAGGTTCAGGATTTCAGGATCATCCGAGATTGTCACCAGGTCCGCCTGGAACTGATTGCGGAGCTTTTTCAGCAATTCCTGGAGAGACCCCAGTGCCAATCCACTGATGGCAGCCGATAGAACCGGAAAACCGGGTTGAATCAGAGCCAGTGGACCATGCTGGAAGTTGGCTGCAGAGTAGGCATCAGCCACGACATAACTCAACTCCTTCAGCTTCAAGGACCATTCCAGCACAGTTGCCAGGTTATAACCACGTCCAATTGCCACACATTTTTCCATCTCACGATATCTCTGCGCCTGAACGGCAAGGGATTCGTCCAGTTTCAGGACGGCTTCCATCCAATCGGGGATCTGTTCCAGGTCATCCCATCGCTCGGGATGCCCGGAATCCAAGGCTGCAGACAACATGGCAATGACCATCAATTCAGCGGTGTATGTTTTGGTTGCTGCCACAGCTGTCTCATCGCCTGCCATCAGGTCAAGCACAAGATTTGCCGCTCCAGCCAGGGGCGAAGACGGGTTGTTGGTCAAGGCAATGACCGGAGCTCCCTGGCGTTGTCCTTCTTCCAAAACTTTTACGATATCCGGTGATTTTCCGGATTGGGAGACGCCGACAACCAAGGCACCCTTTAATTGCGGTGGGGAATCGTACAGAGTAAAAAGAGAGGGAGTTGCCAGGGCTACAGACAGATGGTTGCAGGCACCCCAGAGATGGCTGGCATATTTACAGGCGTTTTCAGAAGTACCCCGGGCAGCCAGAAAGCCGTAATGTACATCCTGTTTTTGGATATATCTGGCTGCATCTTCGACCCGGGTGCGTTGACTTTTCAACAGTTTTCGAACCACGATCGGTTGTTCAAGAATCTCAGCGTGTAAGCCCATGGATAACTCCTGCAATCCCCTCGCTTGCGCACACCTTCGAACCGACTTGTCCACATTCTTACAGGGTGTGTATTTCCGTAGGATAACCACTTCCGGAACTTGTGGATAAGTGTTCCAAAAGCTGTAACAATGGTATTTAAACCCGAATTAAAACACACAAAAAACCGTGGATAACAACTTCGTACACAAACCTTGTCCACATCCTAAATCGACCTGTGGACAACTATTTATACACCGGTTAATTGTTTTATTCACAGCTTAAAAGAGTTGTGGAAAACTTTTTGATATAATGCTAAAATAAAAAGGACTCACTAAAAGGAGGTGTCCCATTTGGATGACATCTATTCATTATGGCGTTATCTGCAAGAAAAATTTCAAGAATCACTGTCAAAAGTCAGCTACGATACTTGGATAGACAGCGCAGTCCCGGTCCGACTGACTG
>CALMHE010000197.1 GCA_937863865.1 uncultured Anaerolineaceae bacterium
AATCAAACATGGCGACACTGCCCAGGAGATTGGCGAAATCTATGGACGTTACTTTGATGGAATTGCGATTCGCCATTGTGATTGGGGTGTTGGCAATCAATATATTAATGATGTGGCTCAATATTCACGGGTTCCCCTGTTGAATATGCAATGCGATATTTATCATCCATTCCAATGCCTGGCTGATTTGATGACCATCATTGAAAAGAAAGGTCGGGATCTGCGGAAGCGGAAGATCGTGGTTTCATGGGCATATGCAGCATCCTACCTTAAGCCTATCTCCGTTCCTCAATCGCTGATCCTCCAGATGCCCCGATTTGGCATGGATGTCGTATTGTCTTACCCCAAGGAATTCATGTTGATGCCCGGAATCGAAGCTGAAGCCCAGGCACAGGCTCGCAAGTACAATACAAACTTTGAAATTGTCCATGATATGGAAGAAGGGTTCAAAGACGCGGATGTGGTTTATGCCAAATCCTGGGGACCTTTATTGACAACCACTGATCCTGTGGAGGGCAAGCGATTACAGGATAGCTACAAGGATTGGATCACAGATACCCGAAAAATGAACCTGGCAAAACCGGATGCCATTTATATGCACCCGCTTCCAGCTGACCGTGACATTGAAGTCACCACGGATGTATTGGATGGACCTCAATCTGTTGTATACGATGAAGCTGAGAATCGACTTCATGTGCAAAAAGCGGTCATGGCATTAACCATGTAGAGTTGAATCAATTACTACCAGGAGATTATTAATGGAAAAAAAAGGTGTTGCAGTTGTTGCGGTGGGAGGTAACTCACTCATTAAAAATGAAAAGCAAAAATCCATCTCCGACCAATACGATGCTGCGGTGGAATCCATCGGGCATATCGTCGATATGATCGAACAAGGCTGGGAAGTTGTTATTACCCATGGGAATGGACCCCAGGTTGGATTTATCCATCGCCGATCAGAGCTGGCTCGTCATGAACTCCATGAAGTTCCACTGGATTTCTGCGGGGCAGATACCCAGGGATCCATTGGCTATATGTTCACGATGGCGTTGCATAATGAATTCCGCAAGCGGGGGATGGATAAAAAAGCCGTGGCAGTTGTAACCCAAACCATTGTAGACCGGAATGATTCAGCTTTCCAACATCCATCCAAGCCCATTGGCTCTTTCATGGATGAAGCAACCGCAAAGGAACGGGCGGCAAAGGAAGGCTGGGTGGTGGTCGAGGATGCCGGACGCGGCTGGCGCCGGGTGGTTCCATCACCGATACCCCAACGGATTGTGGAGGCGGATGCCATCCATACCTTGATTGGAGCTGGATTTGTGGTGGTTGGTGTTGGCGGTGGCGGCATACCGATTATTGAATTGGAAAATGGTGACATTACCGGAGTTGAAGCGGTGATCGACAAGGATTTTGGTTCATCACTGCTGGCTACCATGATCCATGCTGATATGTTTGTTATCAGCACTGCTGTTGAAAAGGTAGCCATCCATTTCAACACTCCCCAGGTACAATGGCTGGATCGGATTACCCTGGCTGAAGCCCAGCAATACACTGCAAAGGGATACTTTGCAAAAGGTTCCATGCTGCCCAAAATTGATGCCATCGTCAAATTTCTGAAGAATGGGGGAAAGCAGGCAATTATCACCAATCCGGAAAATATTGGGCGGGCATTACGTGGTGAAACCGGCACATGGATTGTTCCCTGACCAAATGTGAAGTTAAGGTACAATTATGGGGGGCTGTTTCAGCCCCCCATCCCCGGGAGAGGAGTTGCCTCATTCAGGCTTGCATTTACAATTCTCCCCATCGTTCGTTTCCCAAACTGATTCAACCAAAGTAATTGGAGGAAAAAATGAAGTCGCGTAGGTTATTGTTTCTGGTCAGTGTACTGATTATTTTAAGTATGTCCTTTGCAGCATGCACCACCGCAGCCCCGGTGAAAACGACTGAGCCGGCGGAGGAATTTGTTTTCGGAATGTTATATGTTGGTCCTTACAACGATAAGGGCTACAGCCAAGCTCATTATGATGGTGGGTTGTACGTTGAATCGAAACTGGATAATGTCAAGATGGTCTATGTGGATAAAGTCAATACCGCAGACCGACCTGGAACCACACCAGCTCAACTGGCTGAAGAACTTTTGGCTCAAAAAGCCAAGTTGATCATCTTCAATTCAGATGATATGAAAGACAGCGCAGTAGAATTTGCCAAAGCTCATCCTGAAGTGCCGGTAATCCACTCCTCCGGCGACAGCGCCTGGAAGGATGGCAAGGCATATGAAGGTCTATCCAACCTGGGTAATATTTTTGGACGGATGGAATATGGCAAGATGATGGCTGGCTGTACAGCAGCCTTGACATCCAAAACCGGAAAGATTGGTTATCTTGGTCCGCTAATTAATGATGAAACCCGCCGGCTGGCATCTTCCGCCTTTTTGGGAGCAAAATATTGTTGGACGGAATATCGTGGTGAGGATCCTGCCAAACTTGAGTTCAAAGTAACCTGGATTGGCTTCTGGTTCAACATCCCCGGAGTTACATCTGACCCCACCCAAGTGGCAAACGACTTCCTGGATAGTGGATTTGATGTCGTTATTTCAGGCATTGATACCACCGAAGGACTTGTGCAGGCTCACAAGAAAGCTGCTGAGGGCAAGGAAGTTTGGGCAGTTCCTTATGACTATGAAGGTGCCTGTGCCGAGGCGGAAGATGTTTGCCTGGGTGTACCCTACTTCAATTGGGGTCCTGCCTACCTGAACGCAGTGAAAGCTGTCATGGATGGCAAGTTTACTCCCACCTGGGAATTCCTTGGTCCGGATTGGACCAACATTAACAATAAAGATACCAGCATGATCGGTTTCCAGAAGGGGAAGGCACTTTCTGCCGAAGCTTCTGCCAACCTGGATAAATTCATCGCCGAACTGGCAGGTGGGCTCAATCTTTGGACGGGTCCCATCAATTTACAGAATGGTGCAGAATTCCTGAAGGCTGGAGAAGTGGGCACTGATCTCCAAGTCTGGTACCTGCCTGAATTGTTGGAAGGCATGGAAGGTCAGAGCGTTCCAAGCAACTAAACGATAGACTGACACTACCCCGTTCTCCTTGAGTTGTTTTCAGGAGAACGGGGGATTGCCAAACTAAAAAATATATCAACCAGCAGGGGGGCTGGTTGGTGCAGAATTATCATGGAAGGTCGCGCTGTTCCGATGAGTGTAGAACTACATCATATTCACAAACGGTTCGGAAAAGTCCACGCCAACGATGATATTACTCTGACAATTCCATCCGGGATGATCCAGGGTATTTTGGGGGAAAATGGGGCAGGCAAAAGTACTTTGATGAAGGTATTATCCGGTTTCATTCAAGCTGATTCCGGTGAGATTTGGATTGACGGTTCGCCGGTGAAAATTGATACTCCGGCGGATGCGATCAGCTGGGGTGTTGGCATGCTGCACCAGGATCCATTGGATTTTCCACCTTTGAAGTGTATCGATAACTTTCTGCTGGGTCAGAAGGGAGGATTATTCCCCAACCGCCGTGAGGTTGTTCAGCAATTCAACGATTTGCAGAAACGATTTGATTTTAAACTGGACCCGGACTCATATATCGATACATTGACCGTGGGAGAACGTCAGCAATTGGAAATCCTGCGGTTGTTATGGTTGGGTGCCCGGGTATTGATTTTGGATGAACCAACCACAGGCATCAGCGCACCCCAAAAGGTGAAATTGTTTGATACCCTTCGAAAGCTGGCGTCTGATGGAATGACCATTCTCTTCGTATCCCACAAGCTGGAAGATGTGGAGGGGTTGTGTGATCGGGTGGCTGTGCTGCGTAGGGGAAAGTTGGTGGGTGAGGCTGTTCCACCCTATGTTACCGATGACCTGGTACAAATGATGTTTGGCAAGGGAGTTCCGCCCACGGAGCGCTCCCTGACCTGCAAGGATGAATGTGCATTCATCATAGAAAATCTTTCCATTGAGGATAGCCGTTTACGCATCCGGGATGTTAATCTTAAGATTAATTGTGGAGAAGTGATCGGTCTGGCTGGCATGGAAGGTTCTGGTCAACGGCAATTTCTGAGAACCTTGGGTGGATTGATGCGACCAGTGGGCGGCAGGATATGGTTAAAAGGTACAAATTTAACAGGCAAACCTTATCTGGCATTCCATAATTCAGGAGTAGCGTATGTTCCCGCATCCCGGTTGGAGGAGGGCTTGATACCCGGTTTGACTCTGACTGAACATTTCGTGCTGGCTGAAGAAGAGACCGGTTTCTTTGTGAACAGGCAAAAAGCCGAGGTTTTGACACAGGAACGAATCAAGGATTTTGTCATTCACGGCACACCTGTCAGTCAGGTTGAGGCGTTGTCAGGGGGAAATCAACAGCGTTTACTTTTGGCATTGCAACGCACTCCATTAAATCTTCTGCTTCTGGAACACCCGACACGTGGATTGGATATCGAATCCACCATCTGGATTTGGTCAAAACTCAAAAGTCGATGCCGTCAGGGCTCAAGTATTATTTTCATTTCTGCGGATTTGGATGAAATATTGAATTATAGTGACCGCATCCTGGTTTTCTTTAACGGTCAGGTTTCACAACCATTGGATGTCGCTAAAACAACCGTTGATCAATTGGGTCAATTAATTGGTGGTAAAGGGCTGGATTAATACAGGATTATTCATGGAAAAACACAGCAGCATTACGAATATATTATTTCAAGTTGGGGCTGTGGTTCTGGCGCTTCTTTTTACATCCCTTATTTTGATATTTTCCGGTGCCAGCCCTGTTGATGCTTATTTTAATATTTTGTCTGGGGCTTTCAGTTCCATAAATAAATTTGCCGATGTTCTGGTAGCCTGGATACCACTTCTTTTGGTCACTTCCGGATTGCTGGTGACATACGCTGCGGGTCTGTGGAATATTGGAATCGAAGGGCAGATCATGCTAGGGGCGGTTTTTACAACTGGAATCATACGCATTCTGCAGGAAACGTCTGTGGAACCTGTATTCGTTTTGATCGCGGGGTTTTTGGCAGGTGCCCTGGGGGGTGCCCTGTGGGCAGCGTTGGTTGGTTTACTTCGGATTTATGGTGGAGTAAACGAGATTTTTGGTGGTTTGGGCATGAACTTTGTGGCGACTGCATTGATCATCTGGTTGATTTTTGGTCCCTGGAAACGTCCCGGTGTCGGCTCGATGAGCGGCACGGTTCCGTTCAATGAATCCTTGTGGCTGCCAGCCATACCAGGATTTCGACTCAGTCTATGGGCATTGGGGATTGCGATTCTGGGGATTGTGGTTATCTACCTGCTGTTGCAGGGAACATATTTCGGGCTCCGGTTAAAGGCGGTTGGAAAAAATATTCGGGCAGCACATTTACTGGGAGTCTCCACTGGATGGTACAGCATTACCGCATTTCTTATCTGTGGAGCATTTGCCGGAATTGCAGGAGCTGTCCAGGTGACAGCTACATACCATCGTCTGATCCCATCCATATCATCCGGGTATGGTTTTTTGGGTTTGCTTGTCGCCATGTTGATTAATTATCGGGCAATTTGGGCAGCGCCGGTTTCATTGTTCTTCGCGATATTAAATATAGGAAGCATTCAATTGCCAATTGTACTGAAGCTGGACTCAGCCCTGGCTGGAGTCCTGCAGGGCTCATTGGTACTGTTTGTGGTTATGATGGACGGTGTAAGAC
>CALMHE010000198.1 GCA_937863865.1 uncultured Anaerolineaceae bacterium
GGATTGGATCATGGAAAGTCAGCCGGCTCCCTCGTCCTCCAGCTGGGTGAGGATTGGCGATTTGCTGGAGGATGCCGGTTGGCAGATTGCCCAGCCTTATGTTAAACTTGAAGAAATTCCTGCCGTGCTTGGTCAACTGGATGAGATGATCACCCAGCTTGTTCCTTGACTCAATTTTCCATCCCTTAGATTCCTGAGAGGATAAAAATGAAAAATCGAAATCTTTTAATGATCCCCGGACCCATTGAATTTGAACCTGCAGTCCTGGCAGCATTGGGTGCTCCGACAACAAGCCATGTGGCACCCAATTTTATTGAGGTGTTTGGTCAGGCGTTGGAGCGAATGCGGATGGTTTTTCTGGCTCAAGATGGTCAGCCATTCATCCTTGCCGGATCCGGCACGCTAGCCATGGATACTGCCGCTGCCAACCTGGTGGAACCGGGTGATTCTGTGCTGGTGGTTAACACAGGATATTTTGGCGACCGGATGGGAGATATCCTTGCCCGGTACGGAGCCAGAGTCACCCATGTGCGTACCGCAGTTGGTGACCGTCCGAAGTTGGAGGAAGTGGAAGCGGCTTTGTCCACCGGACATTACAAGGCAATGTTCGTCACCCATGTGGATACGTCCACCGCGGTTCTGACCAATATCCATCCCCTGGCAGCCCTGGCACACCGGCATGGGGCAATGATCGTCGTGGATGGGGTCTGTTCGGTAGCCGGTGAGGAACTGCGTATGACCGAGTGGGATGTGGACCTGGCATTTACCGCCTCCCAGAAAGCGGTTGGAACGCCTCCGGGTCTGGCGCTGGTGGTTGCCCGTCCGCGTGCCATGGAAGCCTTCCATTCCCGCAAGACTCCCGTAGCCAGTTATTATTCCGACTGGAAGAACTGGCTGCCCATCATGGAAGCCTACGAAGCCCGAAAGGGAGCTTATTTTGCCACCCCGGCGGTCAACCTCGTCTGGGCAGTAAATGTCAGTCTGGGGCAGATCCTGGCTGAGGGCATGGATGCCCGATTTGCCCGGCATGTGCTGCTGTCACGGGCTTTCAAGGCAGGCATGGCTGCCCTGGGATTGAATGAAGTACCGGTGCGTCCGGAGATATCCGCCAACACACTCACAGCGCCACGCTATCCAGCCGGTGTTGCAGGAGCTGATTTCCTGGCACGGACCGGCAGGGCGGGTGTGACGTTGGCAGGTGGTTTGCACTCTGCCATTAAATCGGAATATTTCCGTGTGGGGCATATGGGTTCGGTGAGTGCCGGTGATATTCTGGCTGTTTTGGGAGCAGTGGAGACTGCCCTGGTCGGTTGTGGGTATGAATTTGAGCCGGGTGCCGGAGTCTCAGCCGCGCAGGCAATTATTGACACCCACTAAAAAGTGATTGAAATAACATGGACTGGATGATCATCCAGTCCATGTCTTTTTATGCCAAGTCAGAAAGGCATCCTTGGGAACCATTCCGCTGAAGAGATCAACGAATGATCAACGGAACCTGGATGGTATAGACTGCCTGATAAATCAAGTGCTGGCGGCTGATGGTTGAATCTGCTTTGATACCCCCCAACAGATGAAGCTGGGTTTGCCAGGCAAGCATCGCCAGTCCCGAAACTGTACCCTGTTCAGTTGCATCCGCTTCAATCCAAGTATCCTTGTCGGGTGCATATTGTAACAACCTGGCAGGAGCCAACTCATCCTGGTCCACTTTCCCGCCGAAGACATAAATTGCATCCACCATGGTAGCCGCACCCATGGCATACCTTCCGTCCGGGAGGGGTGCTTTTTGTTCCCAGGCTGATTCACCGTTCTGATCACGCTGGGGAAAATATACATCATTATTCGTCAGCGGCTGGGTACCGTCAGTTCCACCCAGGACAAAAATTTTACTTCCCACGGTAACCGCCGCTGATTGGCTGCGGGGAGTTGGCAGGGAACTGCGCTCCACCCAGGTGTCTTCCACGGGAAGGTACTCAAATACCGTATCAACAATACGGGTGCCATCCCAGCCACCAAACAGGTACAAATGCCCCTCCAACTCAGCCAGGGCATAACCGGAACGGGGCTGCGGGATGGATGTTAAAATCTCCCAATCATCCTGGCGGGGGTCGTATACCTCCAGCCTGTCGGATGGTTTTCCATCGGGCAGGGTTCCACCCGGCACATAGATTCGTTCCCCTATTAATACTGCCTGGATCCCACTCACCGGAGTGGGTTTGGGCGCACATTCCACCCAGGTGTCAGCTGAGGGATCAAATGCATAGGTCTTGCCGGTCACACCCGTATCCGTCTTTCCACAGATGAAATAAGCGAGGCGTTCGTATCCGGCGATTGCCATGCCTTCACAGGGGATTGGCAGATCCGATCCGGTGCTCCACCGGTCAATCGTTGTAACCGCGGGATTGATGGTTTCGGTCGGGTAAAGTCTGCCTGAATTAATCCAAATTTGCCTGCCGATTAATCCACCGATTGTTAATAATGCAATGGATAGAATCGCAACAAAGGTGATCCGGGTTGAGTTGCGATACCATGGAAGGACTGCTTGAGTGGATGTTACCGCCGTGCCGGGTTCCATCGCTTCATCAGGGGTTGAGACCTGCGGCAGACCAGTGATCAATCCGATTTTCATGGCATAGAGGGTCGCCTCGGTGCGGGAGGTGACGCCGATTTTGGTAAAAATGTTCCTCAGGTGCACCTTGACCGTGTTGGGACTGATGACAAGCTGCTGGGCGATTTCCTTGTTGCTTGCCCCGGTTGCAACCAGCTCCAAAATATCCAGCTCACGCTTGCTCAGTCCATTCTCATTGGTCATGGGAATATTATAAACCATACCCCTTATTGAATTGATGAAAAATTGGGGATTGAAAATGATGACGCGATGCGTTATGATCATGGTATGACGCATTGCGTCAATCAAGGTTTGATCAGGAGAGTCAATCATGACCACGGAACCTGTGGAAGATAAGAATATGGCTGAAAAACATCCCCATCATGCCGCACTGTATGACCTGGCGCGCCGGGTGATGCTGGCAGCAGCGGGCGCGACCATGCTTGCCTCGGACGAAATTGAAGAATTCGTTAAAAAATTGGTGGAACGGGGTGAATTGGCTGAACAAGACGCCCGCAACTTGATTCGTGAGGTGTTGGAAAAGCGGGAGAAGGTAGCCACCGAGCGCAAGGCGGAACAGGAACGCAGCCAGCCGGCGCCGGTGACCAGAGCGGATATTGACATGCTCAATGCCCGTCTGGAGGAACTGGCGAATAAATTGGATGAGCTGTCCAAATCCCGCCATGCGCACGATTAAACGTTACACCAACCGCAAGCTGTACGATCCGCAGGAGAGCCGGTATATTACCCTGGAGGAACTCGGTGAACTAATCCGCCAGGGGGAGGAAATTGAAGTGCGTGATCACATCACAGGAGCGGACCTGACCACGCTGGTCATGTTGCAAACCGTGCTTGACCAGGAAAGACGGCAGGGAGCGTGTTTATCAAAGGAGATCCTCAGACAGGCTATCCAGGCTGGGGAAGGAGCGATTTCCCAGTTGAGGTACGCCCTGGATTCATTCATCAATCCATTAACTGTCGTTGAGACGGAGATCATCCGGCGCCTTGATATCCTGGTGAAGAATGGGACGCTTTCAAGCGGGGAAGGGGATCGGATGCGCCAGCTGCTTCTGTCAAAGGAAATGCACACTGGAGCAGATGGTGAAACATCCGCTCCAGTGACCAGGGATGAGGTGGAGAACTTGCTCCGTCAAATTGAGGAACTCAGCCGGCGAATAGATGGTTTAATGTAACTCCTTATCTTTTATGGAGTGATGGTGAAAATCTCTCCGGGAGTGCCGGCTTCCACTTCCGGGAAATAATTTTCCCAGGCACGCGCAGGCAGCACGCGAAACTCACCAGCCTGTGTGGGCAGCAATTTGTATGTCAACTGGTAGGTGCCGGCGGGCAGTTGTTCTGCAATCCACTGAATGCTGTCATCGTATATTTTCGGCTGCTCGAAAATCCACCAACCCCAACCGCGGGCGAAGGGATCATCCGGATTGTAGGTTTCCAATTCACCGGATTGTTCGCCCTGCTGGGTGGTCTTCAGGGCTTCATTAACCACTTCCGTACCAGCTGGGATGATGTCCTTGACTACCACGTAGTAAAGATTCTCAGGCACAGTCAGAGTCAGACGCACCAGCAGCACTGGATTTTCAGCACCTAGGCTGGCTTCCGAGGTTGATTCGCAATCCGGCAGGCGGCAATTCTGGGCAATTGGGTAATATACCCGTTCGATCGTCATGCCGCGCTGGACTGGCGGGATGGTCTCCACCGGACGATCCACCTGAAGATATGCC
>CALMHE010000199.1 GCA_937863865.1 uncultured Anaerolineaceae bacterium
TTCCATAGTTGCGTCGGAAAACTTCATCCAGTGACAGCTGTTGGCTGGTTAAATCCACCACCCGATATTGGCTCACAAGTTTGATGAGGGGATCCGGATCTCCGCGCAGAATGCAGCTCAGGCGGTTATCCTCCAGCTGCACATCCTCCAGGTTGGGCAGACATGAGAAAATCTCGGGTTGTACGGGGACAGCAAAGCGCATTTCCACCCTTCGCAAGGATTTTGCCCTCAAATGAACACCTCGCTCCACGGTTACCAGGCGCCCCTTGTGGAATACAGCCACCCGGTCACAAATCCGCTCCATCTCTGCAGCAGAGGAAGAGGATAAAAGAATTGCTCCGCCCTGCCTTCGCAATTGTTGAATGTGTCGATAGATGGTATCCTGAAAAATCGCCGGCAGGTTTTGGGTGGTTTCGTCCAGAATCATAAGATCCGGTTTACGGATCCAGGCTTTAATAAAGCTTAGAATGGTACTGTGTTCCCTGGATAAGTAGTTCAACGGTGTATTCAGTTCCAATCCAATTTGTTCCGCCATGGAACAAGCTTCCTGCCAGATTGATGAACCCTGCACAACTGCCACTGGGTGTAAATATGTTTTGACCGTTCCGAAGATATGATGCGGACGATTTTCAGGAATATAACCCACCCGCGGCAGGATCTCCTTGCGTTGTCTGGTTTGTTCAAGGCAAAATATTAACACCTCTCCCCTGGTCGGTTGTATTTCACCCATCAACAATCGGATATAGGTTGTCTTCCCCGCACCGTCCAAGCCCAGGATTCCAAAAATTTCACCCGGTTCCACTTCCAGGGTGATATCTTCAATTCCCCGACAATGACCGTAGGTCTTGGTTAATTGTTCCGTGCGAATCGCAAGGTATCGCATGGCAGCCTCCTTGAAGAGAGAGTCATCCCGATGCTTAAAAAGCTTCGGCTGATGCCTGAGCACCAGCCGGGGGAGATCTGCCCTGTCCTTGTCAGACTCGCGCGTTTATCTTACGACTGGTACTCCTGATGAGAACGATGTTGATCGTTCTATTTTTTGAATGATCCCGGGCAGTATTACAGACGTACGTCTAAGAGGAGGTACGTTTTCTGAACTACCACCCGCGTCTTCCGACTCCATCGCTAGAACTCCTTGTTCAATCATTGATGCATAATCCTGACATTTCAGACACAATCATTTTATACGCTTGACCAGAGCCTGTCAAGCTAAAAAACACCCATTTGTTTATACAATCCCCATGGATGGAACCCACTTTTTTTCATGATACAATAATCGCATTCTGTTCATATTGGGAGGAGTTCCCATGTCTGATCCAATTCTGGTTGCTATTGCCTGGCCTTACGCCAACTCCGAAATCCATGTGGGCAATCTTACAGGGTCCCACCTGCCCGGAGACATTTTTGCCCGTTACCAGCGTTTACATGGACGCCGGGTGTTGATGGTTTCCGGTTCGGATGCCCATGGCACCCCCATCACCATTCGAGCCGATGCTGATAACACCACACCCCTGAAGGTTTACAACCATTTCCATACTGGATTCCTGGATCTTTTTCAATCCATGGGAATTACCTACGATTTGTTTACCAGCACACATACTGCCAATCACTTTGATGTCAGTCAAAAAATTTTCCTGGCTCTTTTAAAGAACGGATATCTATACCCGGAAAAACAATTCCAATGGTATTCGCCCACTCAAAACCGTTTTTTGCCGGACAGGTATGTGGAAGGAACATGTTACATCTGCGGTTTCACGAATGCCCGCAGCGATCAATGCGATAAGTGCGGCAACCTTCTCGACCCGGCTCAACTCATCGAACCACGCTCCAAGGTGGATGGTGCAATTCCGGAACTACGGGAGACCACCCATTATTTCATGGATCTTTCCCGCCTGGAACCACAAATTGCCGACTTTCTGCGTCTACGGGAATCCTACTGGCGTCCCAATGTGCTGCGTCAATCTCTTGGACAAATTCAGAGCGAAGGTCTCCGCGGTCGTCCGATTACCCGGGATCTGGATTGGGGCGTTCCAGTTCCCCAGGAAGGGTGGGAGACAAAATGCCTTTATGTTTGGTTTGAGGCTGTCATTGGTTATCTATCCGCATCCATCGAATGGGGTCTGCTCTATGATAATCCTGAAGCCTGGTCAACCTGGTGGCAGCATTCTGAATCGCGCTGCTATTACTTTATCGGCAAGGACAATATCCCCTTCCATGCCATCATCTGGCCTGGCGAATTGATTGGTGTCGGTACAACATTTGACGAGCTGCGTGGATCCACTGAAGCTGCCTCTTTGGTATTGCCCTATGATGTGCCCGCCAATGAATTTATGAATCTCGAGGGACAGAAGATCTCCGGCAGCCGCAACTG
>CALMHE010000200.1 GCA_937863865.1 uncultured Anaerolineaceae bacterium
AATTAAACAAGAAGCCATACCCAGTCATGTTCCTTCATTCGTTGTCATTCATTGTCCGGAATTTAAGGCTGATCCTGAATTGGATGGAACAGTATCGGATACATTTATCATTGTTAATCTAAAAAAACGGATGGTGCTTATCGGTGGATCCGCATATGCAGGTGAGATCAAGAAATCCATATTTTCAGTCATGAATTACCTTCTGCCTCAGGAAGGGGTTCTATCCATGCACTGCTCAGCCAATGTAGGTGAGAAGGGAGATGTGGCACTCTTTTTTGGTCTTTCAGGAACCGGTAAAACAACTCTCTCTTCCGATACCGAACGACGATTGATTGGTGACGATGAACATGGGTGGTCATCCAAGGGAATTTTTAACTTTGAGGGTGGCTGTTATGCAAAGACGATTCGGTTAAGCCCAAAGTATGAACCAATCATCTGGAAAGCAGCTCATAATTTTGGTACAGTCCTCGAGAATGTTGTATTTGATCCCGTCATCCGTACAATTGACTTCGATGATGAAAGTCGGACAGAGAATACGCGGGCAGCTTACCCAATTACAGTTGTTCCCAATCACATTCCAGCTGGTTATGCAGGGCATCCCAAGAACATATTTTTCCTGACGGCGGATGCATTCGGTGTAATGCCGCCCATCTCCCGTCTTACGCCAACCCAGGCTATGTATTATTTTCTTTCCGGGTATACATCAAAATTGGCGGGAACTGAGCGTGGATTGGGAAAGGAACCTCAGGCAACCTTCTCCACCTGTTTCGGAGCTCCATTTCTCCCCCTCCAACCCCGGGTTTATGCCGATTTATTGGGCAAGCTCATCAAAGAACACAATGTAAATGTCTGGTTGTTGAACACCGGTTGGACAGGCGGACCATTTGGGGTAGGCGAAAGATTTTCATTGCCTTATACTCGCGCCATGGTGAAAGCTGCACTTAATGGAGGTTTTGAGAAAGTAAAGTTCGAAAAGGAGGAGATATTTGGTTTATACATTCCCATTGAGTGCCCGGATGTGCCTGCCGATGTCTTGAATCCCATTCGCACCTGGAAGGACAAATCTACGTACAGACATGATGCCATTCACCTAGCCAGCCGCTTTATCGAGAACTTTAAACAATACGCGGAAGGCTTGGAGGAAGTCGTTTTGGCAGGTCCCCAGGTATCCTGATTATTGAAATAAAATACAAAAACGCTCCAGTCAATCTGGAGCGTTTTTGTATTATGCAGAATAGATTAATAATGCTGCAATAATGATTAGAAATGGTCCATAGGGAATGGGTTGAAATGCCTGATACTTTTTCATAATCAAGCGTACAAGGATGAATAAAAGACTGAAAATGCCTGCCAGGATAATTGTACCGATGATATTGATGGCAATTTTTGGCCAGCCTAACAATAAACCAAGAACACCTGCCAGAGTGACATCTCCAAATCCCATGGCTTCTTCTTCGATGGTTTGATTTCTCATCTTTGACATGAGTTTGGTAAAACCGATTCCCAACATGTATAAACCAAAGAGAATTCCGAACCCGGCTGCTCCACCGATGAGTGTGTTGCCAATGGCTTGACCCCAATTCCCTTGGTTATTCGTCCACAGAATACCAATGGGCAGGCAAAGAATTGCACCCGCCAAACTGGTGATGTGTAAAATCAATCGATGTTCAAGATCAATAATCGCGATCAATGCGAGATAGGCAAGCAAAATCATGGCGATCGGAAAAGGAAGGTGACTGGGTGGAAACAGCCAGATAATCAATGCCAGAATCGGACACACAACCAATATAGTCCAATATCGTATTTTAATTTTCCGACCACATTTCCTGCATCGCTTGCCAGAAAAATAATCCAGCCAATTAATCGGTTGGTCGCAGGATGTACATTTAGGTTTAACCAATTTCCGATAAATTGGCAATACATCTGCTAGGTAATTAATTACCAGGCTAATTATAAATCCACCGAGAACAACACAAAATCCTTGAAAATATATCATTTTTTCACCCTCATATTACACCAGTTGTTTCTCCAATTCTGCCCTCTCATGCATTCGGCTTCTTAGGAGTTCAAGATCTTTGGGAAGCAGCTTCATTACAAAGAGGAAAAAGATAAAGCAGAGAATCCAGGCTGCTGTACAAATAATCAATATGGAATCCTTCATGGATGAGGAAACTGCAATGAAGCCGGCAAGCGTTGGAGCGACAGCTGAACCGCCCTGTTCCACAAAGTATTGAATTGCATTGGCAGTGCTTCGCACTTCGGGGAGGGTAATATCGTAAACGGTGGATATGACATTGGGGGATGCAAAAGGAATGAAAATTGCGCTTAAACATAACATTACAGTGAAGGGGACAAAATTACCATCGGGGATGCTCATTGTTATCCACAATAAAATCGCTCCGATAATTACGCCGGATGCAGCAACATAAATTCTTCCACGAGGATTACGTTGAAAGAAGTAATCTCCAAGCATTCCGCCAATGGGGTATCCGGCAGCCAGGAATAGGATAGCAATTCCCATTGTAATTAATTGTTGAGTTGCATCAAATCCCCGTTCGGTTTCCAAGTAGTGAAAGAACCAGAATGTGATTACCTGCCAGGGAAAAACCCCAAAAAAACCTTGTGTCAATAATAACAGCCAGCTCTTTCTCTTAAATAAATCACCCGCCGTTTTCCAATTAAATTTATATTGGATTTTTTGTTCGATATTTTCCAATTCGGGTTCACTACCTCCCCTGGGAGCTTCCTTAACGCCAAAGAATATAAAAATGGCAAGGACAATGCCCAATGAGCCAGTAATATAGAACACAGATCGCCAGCCAATCAATCCCCCCAATATGAGTGCCAACACCATTCCAGTCAAGTAACCCAACGGGGCTGTAATTTGAAGAAATCCATAGACTTTTCCGCGGGTTTGAGGTGGGAAATAGTCGGATAAAAGACTGTATAAACCCGGGTAACTGGAATCATCAATGCCAGTGGATGCCCTGCTGCCAATGAATGTCGGGTAGGTTCGGGCAATCGCACTAATCCAGGTTGTACACCCCCAGATGAATGATGCCAATGCCAATAACTTGGCTCTGGCGTAACGGTCATATAAATATCCCCATACCGGGTAAAATATTGCTCCAACAATAATCGCTCCGGATGTCACCATTCCCATCTGGGCTTCATTGATATTAAATTCCTTCATAATATCTGTTGTTAATGGAGCTATAAGTAATTTATCCGATTGATGAAGAAGCATGAAAAAGAAAAAAATTGTAAATACAAACCATCGATGTTTGGTGGGATTGTGATGTGGATCTGCGGGTGATGTAATGTGCATTGAATCCTCCATGAAGGCCTGAATTATTGTTCAATGTGGGACATGTCGATTATACCCAAAAGCATAAAATAAATATTCAAAATAGTGTTCAATTATATATACCTGGGTAACAATGATATGATTGACTTTAGGAAATTACAAAATGGATAATATTGAAATATTATTGAAATCCTGGAAGAATAATTCGGAAATATGGGGAAATATTGTTGTGTCCCGCGAAATCCCCTTTAAAAGTGGAGAGCTGCGGGATTTTCCTTCAGACATTTCACCGCTTATTCGTTCTGCACTAAATACCCAAGGTATAAATCGGTTATATTCTCATCAGGTGGAAGCCTGGGAAAAAATAAATGCTGGCTGTAATATTGTCATCACTACCGGAACATCCAGTGGCAAATCATTATGCTACCAATTGCCAATCCTGGACAATATTTTCCAAAACCGGCAATCGACTGCCTTATGTCTATTCCCGACGAAGGCATTGGCTCATGACCAACATAATAAATTCCAATCCATTTTATCCAATGTTCAAATTGAATCATCTGAATTAGTGAAATCAATTGTGGTTTATGATGGTGATACTCCAGTTGGACAAAGATCAATTCTTCGTTCCAATGCAAAAATATTATTGACAAACCCGGATATGCTGCATACTGCGATACTTCCTCACCATACTTTATGGAGGGAATTTTTTAACAACCTGCGATTTATCGTTATTGATGAGGTGCATCATTATCGGGGAGTATTTGGAGCACATGTTTCAAATATCATGCGGCGCTTGATAAGAATTGCCCATTTTTATGGCAGTTTTCCCCAATTTATTTTTACCTCAGCTTCCATTGCCAATCCCGTAGAAATGGCTCAAATCATGGCTGGTTCAAAAGTTGAGCTCATTGCAGATGATGGTTCCATGCATGGAAAAAAATATCTGATGATCTACAATCCCCCTGTGATCCATCGGGATTTAGGATTACGGAAAAGTGCATTGGGTGAAGCGATTAAACTCTCAGGTGACATCCTTGATTACAATCTTCAGACTATCTTGTTTCTGCGGTCACGGCGGGGCGTGGAAACTGCTGTCCGCCTTCTCCGGAATGAATATCCAATAAAGAAGGAAGCCATCCGAGGTTATCGAAGTGGTTATTTACCTAAAGAACGAAGAGAGATAGAACAAGGATTGGGAAACAACAAGGTGGGATTGGTGGCATCAACCTCCGCCCTGGAACTTGGAATCGATATTGGAAGCCTTGATGCAGCATTGATCATTGGTTACCCGGGGACAATTGCCAGCTTTTTGCAACAATCAGGTCGGGTTGGAAGGAGACATGAATCTTCTTTGTCCATGATGATGGCATCTGCCAATCCGATTGATCAGTTTTTGACAAAACATCCGGAATATCTGCTGGATAAAGATCCGGAACACGTATTCTTGAATCCAAACAATCCTTTGATACTCCTTAATCATCTCAGATGTGCTGTGTTTGAACTCCCCTTTTCAAAAAACGAATTATTTGGAGATGTCCGGGAGGATTTATTGAATCAATACCTGGAGTTGATAAATCAAATTGGAGACGTTTATCAATCCGGAGAAAAATATTACTGGGTCGGGATGACCTATCCAGCAGAGAGCATATCTATACGCACTTCTGGTGCCCAGACAGTTGCCATGCAATTGGTGAATGATGATGGAAAGACTTCCAGCCTGGCAATTATCGATGAAGCCAGTGTTTATTGGATGGCTCATCCTGGCGCCATCTATATCCATGAAGGTACTCCCTACCAGGTTATGGAATTGAGACTTGATGAACATCTGGCATATCTCAAGAACGTTAATGAAGACTATGAAACTGAAGCCATTCAACATTCCAAAGTTAACAAGATATCTGAAAACATCCACTCCACTGTCAATAATGGAGACATATTTACCGGAGAAATTTTGGTCGAATCCCAGGTGGTTGGTTTTCGAAGACTCCGTTGGTTGACAAGAGAAATATTGGGTACCGAAGAATTAGAAATGCCAGTGACCCAATTGCGGACCACAGGGTTTTGGATTGCCATGGATCAATCCATTGTCGAAAGGCTGATCAGTATGGACTTATGGAATAACCGCCCCAATGATTATGGACCGATGTGGACACAGATCCGTAATTTGGTGAGGCAGCGGGATGGATATTGTTGTCAAATTTGTGGAGTAATTGAATCAACCGGCGTTGTACATGATGTCCATCATAAAATCCCCTTCCGTTCATTCCAATCAAGCGCAGATGCGAATAGAATGAATAATTTGATCACACTTTGCAAGGTGTGTCACCAACGCGTTGAACAAAATGTCAGGTTTCGCAGCGGTCTGGCGGGCATGGCTTACATTTTTCAACAGTTGGCACCAATGTTTTTAATGTGTGATCCCGGTGATCTGGGAGTTTTCGCCGAACCGGATTCAGCATTTTGTGATGGAAAACCAGTCTTGGTGGTTTATGATCAGGTTCCGGGTGGAATAGGATTGAGTGAAAATATTTTTACCATTTATCATCAGGTTATTCATGCTGCCAATGAATTAATCAATTCATGTGAGTGCCTTGATGGATGTCCATCCTGTGTGGGTCCGGGAGGAGAAAATGGTTTGGGTGGCAAGGCAGAGACAAAAGCCATTCTTCGGATGCTTGAGCAGACAGCCGAATAATGTGAAGAGATAAGATATGGAAAATCTATCAGATCGATTAAAAGCCCTGGGTCTTCAATTGGGGGGAAATAATTTAAAAAGAAAAGATGAGACTAAAGCTAATCTTAGCTTGGAAGATGCATTGGGTTTACTGGTTAATAACACGACCAATGGAGATGTGTATTATCTGGAGAAAACATATCCACTCCAATATCAACATGGATCGGTAAATTTTTCTGAGGACATTGATTTCGCTCGTATCAACCAATGGGGACATATTACAGAGAATCATAGTATTGGAAAAAATTCTTATGTATTTCTTGATTGTGAAACAACCGGTTTGGTTGGTGGAACTGGTACATTTCCTTTTCTTATCGGTTTGGGCTGGTGGAAGGATGATGTATTCCATCTTTTTCAATTATTTTTATCTGATCCTTCCCGTGAATTGGCATTCTTAACTGGGTTGGATGAATTGTTATCACCTTTCCATATTGTCGTAACTTTTAATGGAAAATCATTTGATATCCCTCTATTGCGAACAAGACAGATCTTAAATTCTATTGGTGATTTATTTTCTGATTGGGATCATTTAGATTTACTTCACTTATCGAGAAGAATCTGGAGAGATCGTCTTCCCTCTAGAGCTTTGGCTGATTTGGAAAAAGAGATATTAAAGCTGGAACGGGAGGAACAGGATATTCCCGGATGGATGATTCCTGAAATGTATTTGGATTATCTTCGAAGTCATGACCCTGAACCTCTTAAAGGAATTTTTTACCATAATCAAATGGATATCCTGTCTTTGGCAGCATTATTTTTAAAAACAGCCAAAATGTTGGAGAATCCCTTATCGAC
>CALMHE010000201.1 GCA_937863865.1 uncultured Anaerolineaceae bacterium
ATGATCAATGTGCTGTACATCAAGGCGCCCAGGGCAACCAGCCCCACACTTTTCCAGTTCGACGACGCTTCCATGTTCCTGACGGTCTCCCCTGTCACTCGATTTCAATCCAGCCAAACCGATCCCAATCGATACAGCCTTCAAGATCGAATTCCACCCCCTCATCCTCCAGTAATTGACGTTGTACGAGACTGCCCAATCCATACCCGTGTGGGCTGATTTTCCCCTGACGGTTGATGACCCGTTGCCAGGGGACATCCGATCCTTCCGGGAGTGCTGCCATGGCAAAACCGATCATCTGCGCTGAACAACCCCCAACCAGCCTGGCAATTTGACCATAACTGGCGACCCTGCCGCGGGGAATCTGCCGCACGGTGTCATAAATTTGATCATATAAACGACGAGGTTTTTGTTCATCCATTGGATTGATCCAACCTTTTTATTTTTAATGGGATGATGGGTTTCAACCAATCATCCCGCAGTAACGCAAATATTGAATGGATAAAAGATAAAATTTTTCGGGATCATTTCTGGAATATTTTCCGTCAACAGTAGAGTGTATCGAAAAAATCAAGCCTGGTCAAGCACTCAATGATTGGAGAGGTTTTTGCCTGCCATATTCACAGCTGATTTGGTAAAATGGGTGCATTATCCATGAAACACCAATACATGCTTCGATGGGGATTTTCCCTGATTATAATATCTGGTCTGGTTCTATCCGGATGCCAGGGATTTTCCAATGTTCTGGCTCAATTTTACACCCCCACCCCATCCCTGACCTCCACATGTACCCCGACCCCGACTTCGACAGCCACCTTAACACCCACCCCCACTCCAACCCCGACTTCGACCCCAACCCCCACAATCACCCCCACACCCACCTGGGCGGTAATACCAGGCGGTCAAGTTCTGGTACCCATCCTCCTCTACCACCACGTGGATGGCAGCCGGACTGACCGTTATTCAGTCACCGTCCAGGCATTCGCCCAACAAATGGAAAAACTGCATGAGTGGGGCTACACCACTCTGACCATATCAGAACTCGCCCGGTTAATCCTGAGTGGAGGATCGATACCTCCGCGCCCGATTGTGATTTCATTTGATGACGGCAACCTGGATGTGTACACCAACGCATTTCCCATCATGGAACAGTATGGGTTCAAGGGGGTGATGTATGTGGTTGCCAACCGATTATCCTCGACAGATTTTCTGCATGTTCCCCAGTTGAAGGAACTGATCGACGCCGGATGGGAAATTGGCAGTCACAGCATGACCCACTCCAATTTAAAAGATACCACAACCGATCTCCACCTTGAGATCAATGAATCGAAAGTGATGCTTGAGCAGGAATTGGGAATAACAATTAAATCCTTCGCCTATCCATTCGCAGATGCCAATCCGGATATCATCAATCACACGGAAGATGCGGGGTATCAATCTGCGGTGGGGGTGGGCATTTTTAATTTACATTCTCCCGACACCATCCTCTTCCTCAGCCGGCGCGAGGTGGAAGGCATGCAACCCATGGATGAATTTACGGCTCTGCTTCCCTGGACAACCAAACCATAATTTTTTATTCCGGTTTTGTCCAGTGCATGGAAAATACCAGCGGCATGGGCTTCAGGGTCTCAGGCGGGCGCCAGTAGCCGTCCTCACACAGCTCGGTGAAGGCAAACATTTTATAAACGGTAAATGGAAACTCATGAAGATAATCCAGGCGCATGCCGGTTGCTGACAACAAGCTGATTATTTCCCCCAACGGATGCTGCCATTCATAGGATATCCTGGTTTTCATGGGTGCTGTCCGGTCTGAATACGATCCTTCCACATTAAATTTCATGACATCATCATGAAAGTAAGGATATCCGACTTGCCAGTCGTCCAAACCATCCGAATCATCAAAAATCATTGCAAAGGGATGCATTTCAGCGATATAGAAAAAACCACCCGGCTTTAGATAATAATTAATATTTTGCGCCCAAATTTTTAAATCCGGCAGCCAGGGAATCACGCCATAGGATGTAAATACGATGTCAAAAGAAGCCGGTTCATCCAGTTGTGATGGTAAATCTTCCACGGGACAACATAGAAATCGACCCGGAATCTTCATCTCCCGGCTGAGTTCCTGCGCCATATGAATGGCTTGATCCGAAAAATCAACCCCGGTCACCTCAGCCCCTAATTTTGCCCAGGAGAGGGTATCCATCCCAAAATGACATTGTAAATGCAATAGACGTTTCCCTCTCACATTACCCACTTCCTGGATTTCCAGTGGATTCAATTTAATCATCCCCGACTTGAATTCCGCAAGCTGGTATAAATCCGACCTGGCATTAATCAATGCCCACTCATTCCACAAACGCCGGTTATTATCAAGATAATCATCCGTCAATTATTCACCTCTCAAAATTACTTCAATAATTATTGATTTCTCTGGTTTGTTTTCGCTATAATGGTATTGTAATCGTTTTTGGATTGGTTTTTGAATGACAGTCATTACAATTTCCCGCCAACTGGGCAGCCTGAGCAGTGAGATCAGCCGAATGACAGCTGAAAAATTAGGCTACCGATTGGTCTGGCGTGAAGTAATTAATCAGGCAGCCCGGCTTGCCGGTGCACCGGAAGTCGCTCTGGCAGAAATTGATGAATTCGGGATCCTGGGGGTGGAACCATCACCTGAAGCTGAGAGAGATTATCTCCAGGCTGTGCAAAAAGTGATCATTGACCTGGCTGAGGAAGGTAATGTGATCATTCTTGGCCGCGCCGGTCAGATCATTCTTGCCGGACGGAAGAACACCTTGCATGTACGCCTGGTTGCACCCCAGGATATCCGAATTGCCCGCGTGGCAGCCCGCCTGAATATCCCCTTGGAAGCAGCCAGTGCCCAGGTCCGTGCAAGCGACCGCCATCGGAAAGCCTACCTTAAACGTGGATATCAAATCGATTGGAACGACCCGGATCTGTACGATTTAATCATCAATACTGCCAATCTATCCGTTGAGACTGCCTCATTCCTGATCTGCTCCACTGTCATTGATCGATTTCAGGAGAAATCCATTGTCCAATAAAAATTCCCATAAATTTGCCCACGCTGCTGAGGAATCTTTCGCCCAAATTCTGAATTTTTATGCCATTGAATGGCAATATGAACCCCGTACATTTCCACTGGAATGGGATGGGGATGGGAATGTCACCATGGCATTTACACCGGATTTTTATCTGCCCCAGCAGAACTTGTTTGTGGAATTAACCACATTGCGTCCATCCCTGGCGACGATTAAGAACCGGAAATTACGTTTAATGGCTGAACTATACCCCGATGTCCATATTAAACTTCTAAAGCGGCGGGAACTGCATGATTTGATGCTGCGTTTTGGGCTGACCAGCCAGGCGGCTCAAATACGCGGTTCCCAATCCCAACAACCCAGATCAATTTCGCAATCACAGAGTTACGAATGAACAATCACCCCCAACATCTGAAAGCGTATGGCGAATATGCCAGTGATATTCGTGAAGTTCTGATCACTCCCGAGCAAATCCAGGTACGAATTCACGAACTTGGCAGGCAAATATCGCTTGATTATGCCGGCAAAAATCCGATTCTTGTGGGAGTCCTCAAGGGTGTCGTTTTTTTTATGGCGGATTTGCTCCGCACCTTGACAATTAATGTCGAGATGGATTTTTTGGCTGTTTCCAGCTACACACCCGCAACCCGTGATCAGGGTCTGGTCCGCCTGATTAAGGATCTCGACCTGTCCATTGAAAACCGTCATGTCCTGTTTCTTGAGGACGTGGTGGACACCGGTCTGACCCTTAACTACCTGACAAGCAACCTGCGGGCACGTAATCCAGCCAGCCTGGAAGTCGTCGTACTATTCAACAAACCCAATAACCGCTTGATTGATCTTCCCTTGAGATATGTCGGGTTTGATATCCCCAACCGGTTCGTGGTTGGATATGGTCTTGACCATCGGGAGCGTTACCGAAACCTGCCATTCATCGGCATATTAAAACCTGAAGTACTTTAAATGACTCTGATGAAACCCGGTATCCGGCTATAATGGAACCAGGAAAATTTTTCTCACCGTCGAAGGAGAAACTTCATGAAATTACTCCGAACCATCCTTTTCGTACTTGTCGCAACCAGCCTGGCAACCATTGCCTGCACCCTGCCTGCTCTGCCTGGAAAAACCAGCCCAACTGAACCTGTAATTGTTGAAACCGCCATCCCAATCCAGGAGAAGACCTCTGTAATTGCTGAAACCGCCATCCCAATCCAGGAGAAGACCGCTGTCATTGTTTTTGAGGATGATTTCTCAGATCCTGAAAGTGGTTGGGACTCATGGTCAGATGAAACCTCCAAAACCGATTATCTGGACGGTGAGTATCAGATTCTTGTCGGGCAGGAAAATTGGTATTACTGGGCAAATCCTTACCGGGATTTCACCGATGTCATCGTGGATGTCGATATCACCAAACAAGGAGATCCGGATGGGGATGCCGGCATCATATGCCGGTATGTGGATGCCAGCAATTTTTATTTCCTGCGGATTACTACAGATGGTTATTATGGTATTTCCAAAATAATTGATGGGGAAGAGATTCAACTGGATATGGATGAATTAAGTCAATCCAGCAGGATTAAAACCGGCAACGCCACCAATCACATCACAGCTGAATGTGTGGGCAGCAGTCTGAGATTACTTGTCAACGGCAGGGAGGTCGCCACTGCTGAAGATTCGGAATTAACATCTGGTGATGTTGGTTTGATTGGTGGTTCTATAGGAATGGCTATTAAGAAACATAAGCTGGCTAAGAAGGTCGTCGGGTTGTCGCACCGTCAAACGTCTTTGAATAAAGCGAAAGAGATGGGAGCCATTGACGAAGGATTGGTTGATGTGGCGCGAGCCGTTAAAGACGCAGATTTGGTGATTTTAGCGACGCCTGTCGAGTGGATTATTAAAATGTTGCCGCAGATTAATCCATATTTGAAGAGAAGTTGCATTGTCACTGATGTTGGTGGAACGAAAGAAGAAATTATCGCAGCTGCGCAAAATATATTATCGAATCCTGTAAATTTTGTTGGATCTCATCCTTTGGCAGGCTCTGAAAAAAAAGGTGTGGAATTTGCTACGGCTGATCTGCTGCAAAACGCACTGTGTATCAT
>CALMHE010000202.1 GCA_937863865.1 uncultured Anaerolineaceae bacterium
TTTGAACCCCGTTCCCCTTTTAATATCCAGTAGAGAAAATGAAAATCTCCAAATATAATTAAAAGATGGTTACTGACAACACGATCGAAATCACTCTAGATACCTGGATCATCTCAGATACCCATTTCTTTCATGAAAACATTGGAAGATATTGCAACCGTCCCGAAAACTGGCAAGAACTGATCATTAAAAATTTGAATGATTTGATCTCGCCAGATGAATTAGTTCTGCACCTGGGCGATTTTTCATTTGGGAAAAGAAGTAATTTTGACTTATTAACTGAACAGCTGCATGGAAAAATTATTTTGATCCGGGGAAATCATGATCGTTTGAGCAGGATCCGCTATGAATCTCGCGGTGTAACAATCGTAAATGAACCCATCTATGTAAAGCTTGACGAGAAAGCGAAGATCATTTTCTCCCATTGGCCAGTAGTCCCCCTCGATGATGGATTAATTAATATTCATGGGCATATACATAATTCTCCTCCACCACCTGAAGGTTCAGTCCTCGGACCGAATCACATCAACATGAGTGTTGAGGTACGCGATTACAGACCTTGGAGGTTGAAAGATATCATTAATGGGATTAAATAAAATGAGGGCAGCCCTTCCATGGACTACCCTCTCCCCTTGTTACCTCACTGCCCTAAACTGACATCCAACGGTTGCCGGCTTGCCCAGCATCGTCCAAGATAACCGCTCGACCACACCCCACCAGATTCCTGGGACATCATACCATTTGGCACCTTCCACTCCCTTCGGAATATCCGGATCATACGCGGTCATCTTAGCCAGGGTACTATCTGGATTAATCGCAACCACTGTATACACCACACTATAGATCGGTCCAAGTGTTGCAAGCGAAAGCATCATTCCCCAGCCACATCTTGACGGTTCAACCGTTTTTGCGGCATCGATCCGGTCTTTCATGAATTCGACATAAGTCATCCCCTCTGGTGCTCCAGTTACTAACATTTGTTGATTAGCCTTGAAACCGATAAAGACCAGGCCTGCACAGACAAGGATCAGAGTCGAATTCCAAATCACTTTCCAAATAAAGTGAAAAAGTCCCACAATCATCTTTACCCCTATTGCTTTCCAACCTTGTAGTTATCTTCAGGTTTCTGGCCTTCACCGATCATCAAGGTTCCAAACCTAATTTCCTCTCGATACATTCGGTCGATTGAAACCTCGACCACATCCCCTTCACTGCGCCCCATATTTCCAGAGAGATCTTTCAACTGTCGAACGCATTCTAGGCTGAGACGAAAAGAACGAACTGCTTTGATGGACGAATTTTTCTTGGGCATTTTATAAACTCCTTTTATTATATATATTGTAATACAATTGTATTACTTTTTCAAGTGTTAAAGGCAAATCATTCCAGGAGGGACGACTGGTTTGTACAATTATGCATTTCAATTGCATTATTGTACAAAGTTGTTATAATGGAGATATAAATTATCAGATCGCCTGATCCTTTTTCAATCGGAGCGTTATTAATGATAGAAAGAACATTGGCATCCAAAGTAACTTCTCTGGCGCAGAAGTTCCAGGTGATAACGCTCACCGGTCCTCGTCAGTCTGGCAAGACTACCCTTGTCAGAGCCACTTTTCCTGACTTGCCCTATGTCTCCCTTGAGGAGCCTGATATCAGGCAGATTGCGCTGACCGACCCGCGTGGTTTCCTATCCAATTACCCCAATGGCGTGATCCTGGATGAAATCCAAAATACCCCTGAATTATTCTCATATATCCAGCGGATTGTGGATGAAAACCGCCAGATTCAATTTATTCTGACCGGTTCCTCAAACTTCCTGTTAATGGAAAAAATCAGCCAAACCCTGGCTGGTCGCACCGCAGTCTTACATTTACTACCATTCTCTTTACAAGAACTTGAACCATTGGCAGATTCTTACGAAAACCTGATTTTCAAAGGTCAATACCCACGGATTTACGATCGAGCCATTCCACCAACTGATTTTTATCCATCCTACATTCAGACCTACGTGGATCGGGATGTGCGCATGATCAAAAATATCGGGGATATTAATGCCTTCATCCAGTTCACACAATTGTGCGCCGGCCGTATCGGGCAACCACTGAATAATGCCAGTCTGGCCAATGATGCCGGTATCAGCCCCAACACTGCCAAATCGTGGCTTTCGATTTTGGAAAGTTCTTACATCCTATATCGTCTACAACCATACCACCGAAATTTCAACAAACGGTTGATAAAATCACCCAAGCTCTATTTTTATGATACCGGGGTCGCCTGTTCGCTTCTTGGTATACGCGAGCAAGAACAAATCAATTTGCATTACATGAAAGGCTCCCTCTTTGAAAATTTGATTCTCAATGAGTTCATCAAGCGTAGTTTCAACCGGGGCGAGAACCGTCAACCATATTATTGGCAGGATAATCACGGTAAAGAAATTGATTGCTTATTGGTAAATGGTGAAAAGGTTACAGCGATTGAGATTAAATCCGGAAAAACAATATCCATCAGCTATTTTGAAAATCTTAATTACTGGCGATCTCTGGCAGCCTTACCAGAGAATCAGGAATATGTGGTCTACGGTGGGGACCAATCACTGAAAACAAGTGCCGGCACTTTAATTAGCTGGAAGGATTTGGATCGCATTCCAGATTAATAACCTCATCGATCAGTACTATAT
>CALMHE010000203.1 GCA_937863865.1 uncultured Anaerolineaceae bacterium
ATCATGTCCCTTTGCTATCATTTGTGTGCCTACAAGAATATTAATATTATTATCCCGGAAATTCCTTAAAATCTCTTCATGAGAGTTTTTATAGTTAGTTGTGTCCATATCCATTCTTATTACCGAACTATTGGAAAAATGTTTTTTAATATCCTCCTCAATCTTCTGAGTACCAGTTCCGAAGCCCTTTATATGCGGGCTTTTACACTTAGGACATTGGGCCACATTTTTAATTGTATAGCCACAATAGTGACATATCAACCTATCATCATGGGAGTGGTACGTCAGGGACACGTCACATTTAGGACACTTCAATACATACCCGCAATTCCTGCACAGTACAAATGAAGAATATCCACGCCTGTTGAGAAAAATTATTGTCTGTTCTTCTCTTCTTATGTTCTCTTCAATCTCACAGGAGAGAGCCTTACTGAATATGGAGCGGTTCCCTCTTTCCAGCTCACACCGCATATCCACAACTTCAACCGGCGGCAGGGGAAGATAATCCATTTTTTCCTCACCGGTTTGTGTCACGGAGGTATGAGCCATCACCCGTTGGGGAAGGTGGAATACCTTCCAGTTCTCACGTTCTGCCCGGTAGCGCTGGGTGATTTCCGGTGTTGCGGAACCCAATAAAAGAAGACTGTTGCTGATTCGGGCATATAATTCAGCTGCACGGACAGCATTATAAAAAGGGGGATCTTCTGATTGATGATAGGATGAATCGTGGCATTCATCAACGATGATCAAACCGGGACGGGGCAGGGGTGAAAAGAGGGCGGAACGGGGACCGACAATCACATCCAGTTGACCGGAACGCGCCCGCCGCCAGGTATCGTAACGTTCACCTTCGGATAAACGCGAATGGATTAATCCCACCGCGCCTGGAAAACGGGAAAGGAAGCGGCGGACTGTCTGCGGTGTCAGTGAAATTTCCGGCACCAGAACAATGACCTGTCTGCCCAGGTGCAGCGCTTCGGAAGCTGCCTGAAGATAAATTTCAGTCTTTCCGGAACCGGTCACACCTTCAAGTAAAAATGGAGGGAGCTCCCTGCCCATCTCAAGGGTTTTTAAACCATGTTTAATGCCAGCCAAAGCGGTTTCCTGTTCCGGTGTTAAAACGGGAATTGGAGTGGCAGATGGAGACACATTATCCAGCGGGTCCCGCCAGATTTCAGTTTCTCCCAGTTGAATCAAACCGGCGCCTGCCAGCCAGGTTATGTCAGCAGGTTTGGCACCGGTTGCGGCAATAATCCAGTTCAGTTGAACGGGCAGGCGTTCACGCTGTAAAAAACGCAATACTGCCAGCCTGCGCTGGTTGACCGCTTCCACCCGGCTTGGATTCCCCCCCAGGATTTCCATTTCAGATTCAGAACATGCCAGTTGAGCTGTCCGGGCAGTTTTGGGATTGACCGTGGGTGAAGCCAGGACGGCTCTGGTGGAAATTAATCCTTCCCTGACGAGGGGCTGAATGGATTTTCTCCAATCGGTATGCGGCAGGGCTGCATTTATCTGACGCCCTCTTAATGCTCCACGCTGCAGGAGGATTTTTATCAGACGAGTTTGTAGAGGTGTATTGTTTCTCCGGGAAACCTGCTCTCCATCGATGATTTCGTAGAGGGTGTCACCGCTCTTACTCAAACCTGGTGGAATCATGAGATCAAGCATCATTGCCAGGGGATTTAGGGTTTCATCCGCCAGTTGTTGAGCAAGCCCAATTTGCAACCCGGTCACTACCGGGAAATTATCCACAAGGCTGCGTACAGGTTTTGTTACAGGCACCTGGGGGACATCTGTAAAAGTAAGGACTATCCCCTGCACAAGCTGGCTGCCAAACGGCACCTCAACCAGGCAGCCAGGCATAATCAGGTTTTGCATTTCCTCGGGAATATGGTAATCAAAAATCCCTGATTGCAGGGGCAGGTTGACAACAACTTCCGCGTATGAGGGAGCAGCCTGGTTCATTCCTGCTTCAAGACAACTGCCGCGCCGTACCCTACCACGGAACTGCGATCACCAGTCGTTTCAGCGGATGTGGAATGATGAAGGATCTGGACAGAGGTTGCACCCATGAACCGGGCTGTCCAGAGCATGGCGGCAACCGCCCCAACACCACAGGCAAATCCTGTTCCGGTTTGTTCCGCCTGTAGGGCTTCCTCCGGCGAAAAATGTTGGATTGCTTCCAGCATGACAGAATCATATTGGTGGGCAACCTGTTCGGTTTTAAAATGAGATAGATCGGTGCTTGCCACCAGGAGACATTTCTTGTTTTGAATCAACCCGGCAATGATTTTCCCAAGCTGGCATAAAAGATCAGGGGCATGAGTTCGTACCATGAGGGGAAGGAGTTTGAATTCCTTATTCAAAGTCCGCTGCAGGAATGGAAGTTCAATTTCAAGCGAATGCTCAGGATCATTGTGGACAGCCGTCAGGCGAACACCGCTGATTTTACAAAGTTCCACGTCCACGCGCCGCAAGACATCCTGGTCAACCAGGATGCTGCCCAACGGGGTTTGATATCCCTGGTGCGCAGTCGTCAGGAAGGGAGCCGGATGGTAAGCGTGCAGGGGGGAAAAGATCACCACCAGGTCCACATCCATTCCCTGGACTGGTTTAAATGCAAACCCTGCCGTGATACCAGAATAGATGTACCCGGCATGGGGAGCAATTACACCCAGGAT
>CALMHE010000204.1 GCA_937863865.1 uncultured Anaerolineaceae bacterium
ACATCGGGATTTGATAACATCAATTTGGATTTAATGTTTGGGCTACCAGGGCAAAAAATGAAGCCGTGGCAAAATTCCATTGAATTCGCCTTAAACCTGGAACCGGATCACATATCATTTTATGGGTTGACCATCGAGGATGACACCCTGCTTGGCTATTGGGTGAAGAAGGGTCTGGTGGAAATACCTGATCCTGACTTGGGAGCGGATATGTATGAATGGGCAGGTCAGAGATTGGAGCAGGCAGGATTTGCGGCATATGAAATATCAAATTGGGCTCGGATCGATCATCAACGCGGATGGTTGATGTGCCGGCACAATTTACAATATTGGCGCAGTTTACCCTGGTTGGGATTTGGAGCCGGAGCTCACGGATTTACAAAAGGCTTGCGATTGGTCAATGCAAGCCGGATAGAGGATTATATTAACCGGATCCGCAATGGTTCACCACTGTCATTCCCACTCAGCCCGGCGAATGTGGAGGTTATCAAATTGAACAAGTGGGATGAAGCCCAGGAGATGATGATGATGGGACTTCGTTTAACCCATGAAGGTGTTTCCGCAGATGATTTTAATGACCGGTTTGGGATATCCCTGGAGGATGCATTTGGATGCCAAATATCCGGTTTGATGAGGTACGGTTTACTGGAATGGGTGAATATTGATGGATTAAGATTGAGATTGACCAGAAAGGGATGGCTGCTGGGCAACCAGGTGTTTATGGAATTTGTCGGATGTCCTCTTCCCCTTCTATTCGACAACGACCAGGGTGCCATATCCATTGGTTGATTTGCTGGATGCTTCAGCAACCGGAGTTGACCAACGATATAAAAACTGGGCGTCCTCGTTTTTAAGATTAACGCAACCGTGACTCATTTGAATGCCAAAATTTGAGTGCCAATAAGTGCCGTGCAAAGCTATTCCGGTTTTGGGTTCAAAAAAACTGACCCAGGGAACACCAGGCAGTTCGTATGCCTCAGGATCGCTGGTGACATGTCCATCCCCCATATGCTTGGAGGGTAGCTTGATTTCAATATGAAATTGTCCTTTGGGGGTTTCCCAGGGTATGGTGCCCGGGGGCAGGTTCCGCCTGGGCAATCCTGTCGACACACGCGTCTCCAGGACAATCCGATTTTCTTCGTAGGCAATTAATTTTTGTTGGTAAAGGGAGACGTGAATGCGTTTCCTGGATTGAGGAACCTCAGGAGAGATGGGGGAAAATTCCTCCGGTTCCAGAATGCGTAAATACGACGCCGGAACATGATAATTGATTTTTAACAGTTCATCTTGCAGGCTGTACCAGGGAAGCCCATCCGGACCCTCATCCAATGATGTCACCCAATGCATCGAACCATAATACAGACGATAAAGGGGCTGCCACCCAAGCGGTCCCCGATTACGCAAGGCTTGGGTGTAGGGGACAGTGACTTCCGCAACCCGGGGGATATCCTTAATGTCATTGATGATGGGATTGAGGCGGGTTTTCACCCGCTGCGTATAGGCTGAGTGAATATATCCGCCCCACACTCGATACCAGACCGGATTCCAGGTAGGACCATGTTCTGAAATGACTTCTTCATAAACATGAACCAAATCATCGCGGTAACGTTGAAACTTGATTTGCGATTCATCCCAGGGCAGACTGTGGACACTGACTGATGTGGTGGAAATGCGGATGAGATCGGAATCATCCAGGTCCTCCCCCCAGCCCCAAAAAGGACGAAAAGCCAGGGAGCCCAGACTCAGTGCAGCCAGCTTGAGGAACTGCCGGCGGGAGATGAATGGAGGATTCATTCCCATAAGTATACCAACAACCCGTAAAGGTATGAAATATTCAACTCAAGATGTTTTGTTTATTGGAGGAGAGAAAATTATCTACAAATAATCATAGACTCGGGGAAAATAAAAACCGCTTTTACAGCGGTTTGGATTTCTGTCGGGGCGAGAGGATTTGAACCTCCGACCTCTTGCACCCCATGCAAGCGCGCTAGCCGGGCTGCGCCACGCCCCGA
>CALMHE010000205.1 GCA_937863865.1 uncultured Anaerolineaceae bacterium
TGGGAATACCGGTTGAAAAGCGCCATCCTTGTGGTTCAACCTGTTCCAGTCGAGGCAGAAATACCCCGCGAGATGATTGAACCCATCATCCGGGAAGCCCTTGATGATGCCCGGATGCAGGGAATATCAGGTTCCTCAGTCACCCCATTCCTTCTCAGCCGGGTGAGTCAATTGAGTGATCATACCACGCTGAAAACCAACCTGGCATTATTGGAAAATAATGCCATACTGGCTGCCCGGATCGCCATCGCCATTTCCAAAAGGAATGGATATCTTGTCGTTTAAGGATTAATCTCCGTTGCAGTAGGTCGGCGGGTATGGGTGGGAGTGGGGGTAATAGTCACAGTTCGTGTCAGTGTAATTGTCGGTCTGGGCGTTATAGTCCATGTAGGACGTGGCGTGGCTGTTCCGGTAGGAAGGGGTGTATTGGTAATGGTTGGGGAGAGTGAAGCCGTTGGAGAATTCGTAGCTGTTGGCGCATGAGTTGGAACCTCTCCCATCACACTGAATCGGGTGGATGTCATCCAGTTCATTGCCAGGAACATCTGCACTTCGTATTCCCCAGGCAGCCATTCACTCGGATCCACCTCACATTCGGTGTATCCATATCCACCAGTTCCGCCATTCCATGAAAGCGTTTCAAAACACATGATTTTCCAATCAACAACCCTGTACCAGATGGCTGTCCATTGAGAACCGTCAACCATGTTATTGTATGAGAATGTCCCGAATAATTTTAATATCGGATTCTCAAACTCCGTATTTGGATTCACCGGTTGCCGGTTTTTATCAATATTTCGGGCAATTTGAATAGGACTTAATGCTGCGTTTTTGTCAGGCATTTGTGTACTGACAAAGAGGGTGGCAATTTCCTGAGGTACAAAAGGGGTTGGGGTGATGGATGGGGTATTGGTTATGGTGGGGGTTAATGTTATCGTCGGCGTTAAGGTAATCGTAGGGGTTAATGTTGTTGTTGGGGTTAAGGTAATTGTTGGAGTTGGAGGAAATATCGTATAAATTGCAGGTTCAGCATACTGACGAACGCAAAATGCAAGCCCGCCAAGTATTAATCCTGTAAATATAATTCGCCACCCACGAGAAACCAATTCCCGGCGTTTCCGAAAGAAAAATAGCTTTTGTCCAGCTTTAATGGATCGAATTCCTGCCAGAAACAAGATGAAAACACTGGCAACGAGTAGTATAAAGGCAACACTAACTGTTGTGGCAATATCGAGGTTCATGATGTTGATTGTCCGTCCTCATCATTCATCCATAGAGATTATAGCATGTCTCCGTTGTCACATTCCGCCAATTTGTGTACAATCAATATTGGATTGGGCATTCAATGTCGATCACACCAGGAACACTACTCAATAACCGTTATCGGATTCTTTCAGTCCTTGGGCAGGGAGGGATGGGGGCTGTTTATCGTGCCCGGGACGAGAATCTGAATATTTATGTGGCTGTTAAAGAAAATTTATTCCTTACAGATGAATACACCCGCCAGTTCCAACGTGAAGCTACAATTCTGGCAACCCTTCGCCACACAAGTTTACCTCGCGTGGGAGATTATTTTGTCATTCCTGGTCAGGGTCAATATCTGATCATGGATTATATTGAAGGGGAAGATCTACGGCAAAGAATAGAAAGATCAGGAATTTTAACAGATTATGAGGTGGCTTCAATAGGCATAGCTATCAGTGATGCCCTGGTATATCTGCATTCCCGTCAACCTCCAATTATTCATCGTGATATTAAACCCGGTAATATAAAAATCACGCCGGAAGGCGAAATTGCCCTGGTGGATTTCGGTCTGGCAAAGATCTTCCTGGAGAGTGAAGCTACTTCAACTGGTGCCCGTGCCATGACTCCAGGTTATTCACCACCTGAACAGTATGGTACAGCCCCTACAGATGAGCGTTCTGATATTTATTCACTCGGTGCTACTCTATATGCTGCCATTTCCAGTAACATTCCGGAGGATGCCCTGGCACGCGCCACCGGGAAAGCCAGGTTGACAACAATCCGGCGCATTCACCCTCAGGTGAACCGGAAGCTTGCCAATGTCATTGAAAAGGCAATGGAGATTGACCCTGATGATCGTTATCAGACTGCAAAGGAGCTGCGTCAAGCATTGGCAGAAGCTGCTGGTGTGGTATTCCAACCACAGCCATATATCATGATAAATCCCCCTCCCATCCTGGTTGATGAGGAACAGAATCCTCACCTTATTGATACAGGAAAAGTCACTCAATCAAAAACAGGAACACCATCGGCAAAACCGCGTCGCAGACGCCGGAATCCACTGTTTGGTTGGAGTGTTTTTTTTACAATATTGCTTGCCATATCAACAATCCTCCTCGCCAAACCGGACTTGCGTGGTTATCTGG
>CALMHE010000206.1 GCA_937863865.1 uncultured Anaerolineaceae bacterium
CGATTGACCACCTCGGAGAAGTCATGCCGGAGGCGTACACTCTATTCCTGGAAATCACATCCAAGCTGGAAACTTATTATAAAGACATGCAGGACGTGGAGTTCACCATTGAGCGCGGTCGTCTGTGGATGCTGCAAACCCGCAATGGCAAGCGAACCGCCCGTGCTGCAGTGCGCGTGGCTGTGGACATGGCGAATGAAGGTCTCATCACCCGTGACGAAGCCGTGATGCGCATCTCCACGGATGAAGTGGATACCCTGTTGCACCCGCAATTCACTGAAAATACCAAGAAAGCTGCCCGTAAAGCAGGTAGAATGTTTGCCCGCGGAGTCAATGCTTCACCAGGAGCGGCAGTCGGACAAATCTTTTTTGACGCTGATCTCGCAGAAAAGAAGCACAAAGAAGAAGGCTTGAAGGTCATCATGGTGCGCCCGTTCACCAAGCCGGATGATGTCCACGGCATGCTGGCTGCGGAAGGGATTCTCACCAGCGAGGGCGGCGCAACCTCCCATGCGGCTGTGGTCGCCCGCCAGTTTGGTGTTCCCTGCGTGGTTGGGGCTTCCGCCATTCGAATTGACCTGGATAAACGCCTGATGGAAACCGCCGGTGTCGTACTTCACGAAGGCGATTGGATTTCCATTGATGGCACTTCCGGTGAGGTCTTTACTGAAAAAATGGAACTGACGGTTCCTTCACTGGAAGAGCAAACTGAACTCATGACCCTGCTGGATTGGGCGGATGAAATATGTGCCCGTGAAGGGATTCGCAAAGGACCCCAGGGTTACCCCACAACCGGTCTTCAGGTGTGGGCGAACGCGGACTACCCGAAGGATGCCCAGCGTGCCCGCACTTATGGCGCCAAGGGTATTGGTTTGTGCCGGACAGAACACATGTTCTTTGAACAGGTTCGTCTCCCCATCGTGCAACGCATGATCCTGGCGAAGACCAGTGCGGACCGTAAGGAAGCGTTGAATGAGCTTCTACCCTACCAGCGCAAGGATTTTGAAGGCTTGTTTGAAGCGATGGATGGTCTGCCCGTAATCATCCGCTTGATTGACCCGCCCCTGCATGAGTTCCTCCCTGCGGCAGAGGAATTGCGCGCCAAGATAACGGCATTACGCCTCAGTGGTGAAGGTCTGGCAAGCTTTGTACTGGGTCGCGGCGATCTGACGGAAGCTAGTGAGATGGAAAAACTCCTGGCTGCAGTGAATTCAATGCACGAAAGCAACCCAATGATGGGATTGCGCGGCATCCGGCTTGGCATCCTGATGCCCGAAGTCGTGGAAATGCAGGTGCAGGCAATTTTTGAAGCAGCCGCCAATGTGGCTCTCAAGGGCAAGACCCCCAGACCCGAGGTCATGATCCCCCTGACCGGGCATGTAAATGAACTCAAGTACATCCAACCCCGCCTGGAGGAAATCGCCCGTACCGTCATGCAGGAAAAGGGAATTACCTTCCCGTATAAGTTCGGCACCATGGTCGAAATCCCGCGTGCAGCTGTTACTGCAGCCGAGATCGCCTCGGTGGCTGAATTCTTCTCATTCGGGACAAACGACCTGACACAAATGGCGTTCGGTTACAGCCGGGATGATGCGGAACGCTCCTTCCTGGCAATATATGTGGAAAAGGGAATTCTACCCCAAAATCCATTCCAGACGCTGGATCGGGATGGAGTGGGACGCCTGATGAAGATGGCTGTTGAGGATGGTCGGGCTGCCCGTCCGAACCTTGAAGTCGGCATTTGTGGTGAACATGGCGGTGACCCGGCATCCATCGATTTCTGCCACATGATTGGTCAGAACTACGTGAGCTGCTCACCCTTCCGCGTTCCGATTGCCCGCCTGGCAGCTGCCCACTCGGCAATCAAGCACATGGTCAAATAATATTTCCCGCTTATCCAGTAAAATCAAGCAGACAGGATGGCATGACATGCCATCCTGTTTTTTATCCGGAATCCAGGAGGGATGGGTTGTATTTTGATTCAATATATTATATAATTAAGATAAATATTATCCAATTGGAGTATTTCATGGACAAGGCTGAACACATCCATCTATATGACCAAATGGTGACCATCCGCAAGCTGGAAGAGCAGGCTGCCCTGCAATACCAGGATGGAAAAATTGGTGGTTTCCTTCATCTTTATATTGGGCAGGAAGCCGTCAGCACAGGAATCATCTCCGTCCGCCAGCTGATTGATCCAGTCATTACGGCGTATCGTGATCATGGCGTGGCGATCAATGTTGGTATATCCGCCAGGGAGGTAATGGCTGAATTGTTGGGGAAATCAACCGGCATTTCCGGCGGCAAAGGCGGTTCCATGCACATGGCAGATGTCTCAAAAAATTTCTGGGGGGGACACGCCATTGTTGGCGCTCACCTCCCCATTGCTGTCGGTCTGGCATTGGCGGATCAATACAACAAGACTTCGGGGGTGACCATCTCGTTTTTCGGTGATGGAGCAACAAATATCGGGTATTTCCATGAAGCCATGAATCTATCCATGGTCTGGAAATTACCCATTCTGTGGGTCTGCGAAAACAACCAGTATGGCATGGGTACTTCAGTGGAACGCTCCTCGGCGGTTTCTGAATTGATCAGGAAAGCCAAGGGTTATGGGATGAACGGTGAACGGGTGGATGGTATGGATTTGATGGCTGTGCAGGCAGCAGCCAGGAAAATGCTGGCAGAGATCCGCTCCGGCGGTGGTCCACAGTTTCTGGAAACCATAACCTACCGATTCCGCGGGCATTCCATGGGCGACCCGGAACGTTATCGGAAATCAGCCGAGGTGCATCATTGGCAGGAAAATGATCCCATCAGCATCTATCGCAAGTACCTGTTGGGACACAGGATGACCAGCGAAGAGGAATTGAATCACCGGAATGAGCTGGCGGATGAAGTGATCAGCAAGGCAGTGGCATTTGCGGAAGCAAGTCCGGAACCTCCAGCTGACCGGTTATTCTGGAATGTTTATGCCGATAATCAGGGAGGGATTTGATGACAGGAATAACAATGCGGGAAGCCATCTCCCAGGCGTTATGGGAGGAAATGGAACGGGATTCCAAGGTTTTTATACTCGGGGAGGAAGTGGGTGTCTGGGGTGGAACCTATGCTGTAACCAAGGGATTTTATGATCACTTTGGGGCTGAGCGCGTCCGCGACACACCCATCTCCGAGGCAACCATTGTTGGAACGGCAATCGGAGCAGCCCTGCGGGGGTTGCGCCCGGTCGCTGAATTGATGACCATTAATTTTGCTTTTTCAGCCATGGATCATATCGTCAACCAGGCTGCCAAGATGCACTACATGTTCAACGGGCAGATGACACTCCCGTTGGTCATTCGCACAGTCAGCGGAGGTGGGCGCCAACTTGGCGCCACCCATTCCCAGACACCGGATGTAATTTTTGCCCATTTTCCGGGCTTGAAGGTGGTCTCTCCCGGCACTCCAGCTGACGCCAAGGGGCTTTTGAAATCAGCCATCCGGAGCAACGACCCGGTTTTCTTTATCGAGCAGGCTACCCTTTACCAGACACGGGGTGAGGTTCCGGATGGTGATCACCTGATACCCATTGGAAAGTCCACCATCCAGCGCAAAGGGAGTGATGTAACTGTGGTGACGTACAGCAAGGGATTGGAATTATCCCTCAAGGCTGCCGATCTACTCTCCGCCGAGGATATTGAAATTGAGATTGTGGATTTAAGAACACTCCGTCCACTGGACATATCCCCGGTGCTGGACTCTATCAAAAAAACCAACCGGGCAGTCATTGTCGAGGAAGGATGGCTGTCTTATGGTGTGGGCGCTGAGGTGTCCGCCCGGATTTATGAAGAAGCTTTTGATGATCTGGATTCACCCATCCAGCGGGTGGCTCAAAAAGAGGTTCCCCTGCCTTATAACCGGACTTTGGAGCAAATGGCACTTCCGCAGGTGGAGGATATCATCCGGGCAGTGAAAGAGGTGAGATAATGGCTGAGATTGTGAAAATGCCAAAATTGGGTTTTGATATGGCTGAAGGCACTCTGGCCCGCTGGATTAAGCAGGAGGGCGAATCCGTCACAAAGGGGGAGATCCTGGCGGATATCGAGACGGATAAAGCCACCGTGGAAGTTGAATCGCCACAATCTGGAATCGTTTTCCGCCACCTGTTGGAGGAGGGCAGTGTGGTTCCCATCGGCACTCCCATTGCAGTAATATCCGCGCAGGGTGAAATAATTGATGAAGATCAAATAAAAGAATTGACTGGTGAAAAGACAGGCGTTATGCCGGCAGAAAAAGACGAATCCCGGCGACCTGCCGCCTCCCCAGCTGAGTTGCCCGCTGAAACCACCCCCCGCCTGAAAGTCAGCCCGCTGGCACGCCGGCTTGCTGTCGAAAAAGGGATTGATCTCAATCATCTGACCGGCAGCGGACCTGGTGGACGAATCATGAAGCGCGATGTGGAAGCTGCCAAACCGGCTGCCATTTCTCAGGAAAAGTCCCCCTCCACGCTGGACCAGCCCATCCAGACATGGTCAGCCACTCCACCGGTACCAAAGGATGAGCTTGTCCCCCTGGACAAGCTGCGGGAGATCATTGGCAGAAGAATGACCGCGGTCAAGCAGGAAGTACCCCATTTTTATGTAACAGCAGCCATCCGGGTGGAAGAGCTCGTGAGCTTGAGGAAGAAAATAAATGCATCCCTCCCGAAAGAGGAGAAGATCTCTGTTAATGACCTGATTGTTAAGGCAGCCGCGATGTCACTGAAGCATCATCCCAACCTGAACGCCTCCCTGCAGGATCATGCCATCCTACACCACGGAGACATCAACATAGGCGTGGCAGTGTCTGTCCCTGGCGGACTGATCAATATTGTATGTCAAAATGCGGACCAAAAAACAATCCGGGCAATATCCGGCGAGGTGCGGGAATTGGCAGCCCGGGCGCGTGCCGGCAGAGTACGACCGGCGGATATCGAGGGTTCGACCTTTTCCATCAGCAATCTGGGGATGTATGGCGTGGATGATTTTATTGCCATCATCAACCCCCCGGAGGCAGCCATCCTGGCTGTCGGTTCAATCCAGGAGGTGCCCGTGGTTGAGAACGGCGCGGTGAAAGCTGGAATGATTCTGAAGGTGACCCTTTCAGCCGATCATCGGATTACCGATGGAGCGGAAGCGGCACAATTCCTTCAAACCCTGGTGCAATATCTGGAGAATCCGCTGTTGATGTTGGTTTAATTACAACAGTGGCAATGAAATACAGATGCCCTCATCCGACTGGCAGTTTGTTTTTCTCATAGGGTGTTTCAGTATCCG
>CALMHE010000207.1 GCA_937863865.1 uncultured Anaerolineaceae bacterium
TGGGCACCGCAGTCGATCTCTTCAACCTGTGGGTCTGGTTTGAGGCAATGGCAATCGCATCCTATATGCTGGTTGCCTTCTACCGGGAACAACCAGCCTCACTGGAGGCGGGGGTCAAGTACCTGGTTCAAAGTGCGGTGGGTTCGGTGTTTGTCCTTTTGGGCATTGCCGTTGTATTCATGTACACCGGTACATTGAATCCGGAGACCTTCCGCCTGTATCTCATGCCCTGGCCAGGTTTAATGGCTGCAGGAGCTTTTTTCCTGATTGGTTTTGGTGTCAAGACAGCTCTGGTTCCCCTGCATACCTGGCTGCCGGATGCTCACTCGCAGGCACCCAGTGGAATCAGTGCCATGCTTTCAGGCGTGGTCATCGAAACCGGCATGGTGGCGATGCTGCGGGCACTCGGTGCGCTCACCGCAGTGAGGGATTGGGGCATCATTATTATCGTGTTTGCGGCAGTCAATATGCTGATCGGCAACCTGATGGCACTGCGGCAGAAGCAGGTGAAACGTCTGCTGGCGTACTCCTCGGTCGCCCACATGGGCTACATCCTCTTTGGCATTGGAATTGCGCTCAGTTTTGGTGCCGCAAATGGTGCGGCAGGCGGTTTCTTCCATCTGTTCAACCATGCGATGATGAAGGGACTCGCCTTCCTTGGAGTTGGCGCCCTGCTCTATGCCCTGTATATTGCCCGGGGTGATCACTCGCCATTGATGGTGGATGATCTCAACGGAGCTGCGAAAAAGTATCCCTGGGTTGTACTGACCCTGAGCATTGGTCTGTTGGGCTTGGGAGGGCTGCCACCCCTGGCAGGCTTCATGTCCAAGTGGCAGATTCTTGTGGCAGGCGCCCAGACTCAAAACGTGTGGATAATCGTCCTGGTTGGCTTCATGGGATTGAACAGCGTTCTCTCCCTCGGCTACTATGCCCCCCTGGTCAACCGCATGTACCGGACGAAACCTTCCGATATTGTTCTGGAAGGAAAACCAGTCAGCTGGTTGATGACACTTCCGCTCATTCTGCTGGCAGCAGGAACGGTTGTGCTGGGTTTCTATCCTTCCCTGCTTAACTGGCTTACTCACCCGGCGGCTCTGGCGTTGTTCCAGACCTTTGGCAGATAAAGGAGCATCAGATGGAAATTTTGCTTACACCCCCTGTTGCATTTCTTATTTATATTCCGCTGGTGCTGATCATCTTCTTCATTGGCAGAGGTCTGGCTGGAAAGACCAAGGAAACTCCTCTAAAAAGCACCATCTATGGCAGCGGAGAGGAAGCTCCAACCTCGATGGCAGCACCCGGATACCGCCCGTTCTTCTTGATCGCCTTTTTCTTTGCGGTCCTGCACTTGGGTGTGCTGGTGCTGGCGACCGGTCCCGTGGACAAGCTGATGCTTCCATATCTGTTCGGTATTGGGCTGGCATTGGTCGCCCTGTTGTTGGGATGAGGTGTGAAAGGATTTATCAGGTACTGGAAAAGAGGATCGAATGGAATTGAAACTGGATAATCCATGGCAGCGGGCGCTGAATCAAATCAAAACCTGGGCAAGAGTCAACTCACCCTGGGTGATTCACTATAACAGCGGCTCCTGCAACGGCTGTGATATTGAAATCCTGGCAACCCTCACCCCCCGCTACGACTTGGAACGCTTTGGCGTCAAGCTGCAGGGTTCCCCCCGGCATGCAGATGTCCTGATCTGCACTGGACCGGTCACCCTGCAATCCCGCGACCGGTTGGTGCGGATTTATCAGCAGATGCCTGAACCGAAATTTGTGGTTGCCGTTGGGTCGTGCGGCATTTCCGGCAGCGCCTTCCAGGGCTGCTACAACATTGTTGGCTCCATTGGCGAGGTTATCCCCGTGGATGCGTATGTGCCGGGGTGTCCCCCCCGCCCGGAAGCCATTATTCATGGCGTTGTAGCGTTGCTGCAAAGCCTGCAGAAAAAACCGGCTCCGGCTGCCGTGCCGGAAGAAAAGTAGGAGGTTGAAATGGACCTGGATACTGTTCTACAAACGAGCGAAACCCTGCTGCAACCCCTGGCGGAGTCGATGAACCGCCCGGAACCAAACCGGCTGGATGTAGTGGTGATACCGGAAAACCTGGTGGAAGCCGTAAAAATCCTGGTGGACAATCATTGGGGATATCTGGCGACCATCAGCGGACTGGACCACCCGGCTGCCGTGGAAGAAGGCGCTGAACCGGACGGCACGCTGGAAGCGATCTATCACTTCTGCGAAGGACCGGCAGTTACCAGCCTGCGCGTCAGCGTGCCTTATGCCAACCCGGTCATCCCGACAATTTGTGAACTGGTTCCGGTGGCGACCCTGTTTGAA
>CALMHE010000208.1 GCA_937863865.1 uncultured Anaerolineaceae bacterium
CCACAGGTGTAAAACTCCATCATAGCTGTGGGAGAAAATTGTTTTCCCGTCAGGGGCATATTCTGCTCCCCAAACCTTGCTGGAGTGATTCAGCTTGCCGATTTCCTGCAAGCTGCCCGCATCCAGGATATGGATATTGCCATCAAAACAACTGCTGACCAGGGTCTTCCCATCTGGTGAGTAGGCAATAGACATGACAAAACTTAAGGATTGTTCTTCAATCCGGGAGAGTTCGGTGCCGCTGTTCACGTCCCATAAGTGAATGGCATAACTGCCGGCAGAAGCCAATGTTTTGCCATCCGGTGAGAAATCAACGCTGTAAACCGGTGTACGTCCATGGCTCAAAGAGTATAAGACGGTTCCACTATTTACATCCCAAATGATCGCGGTATTATCCAACCCTGCAGAAGCCAGGCGTGTTCCATCAGGCGAAAAAACCAATCCATGGATCGTTTGCGTATGTCCTTCCAGTTGGCGCAACTCGGTTTGGGTGTCTGTGTCCCAGAGGTGGATGGTTCCACCGCTTCCACTTGAAACCATTGTTTTACCATCCGGTGACAACGCCAGGTAGGTTGCTGTTCCAGCAGAACCGGTAAAGCTGCCCAGTTCCTGACCGCTTTGGGAATCCCACAATTGAATTTCCGGACCACCCGAAAAGATTATGGTGCCATCCGGAGAGTAAACCACTGCTGTAATGTAGCTGCCTGTGTCAATGAACATCAAATTTTGTAATGACTGACCATCATAAATATAGATTCCATATCCTGCACCCACCACCACCCGTCTTCCATCCGGCGACCAATCAAAATCCGTGATATTGCCCTTCCCAAGGATATTCATCAGCGTCAATTCCCCTGAATTTTCCGGGTTGATTACCTGACGGGCTTCAGGTCTGGGTGTTTTTGTGGGAACAGGTACCGTCGAATCAGCCACAGGTTCGGTGGCTTGATTTTCCGGTTGAAGTGTACCCCCAGGAGTTGAAACCTGCGTACAGGCTGTCAGAACCAGGCTCAATATCAGGAGTAAAGTCCAATAAATAATGGTTTGATTCTTCATGATTGTATCCTTTAGTAGCCTGTCTAATATCAGAAATTTACCAGATAAAAAATTATATACCTGATCCCGCCTTTAATCATCGAATGGTCGCATTCAGTGATCAAGACGCATGTGCCACCTGATCGACTGAAAGGATCGTCACGGTGTCCACTCCAATACCCGGTAGAATATTTTCGCCTCGCCCTGCAGTCACCTTTTCCAATCAGGCGGTTCTCATCAGAAAACAGGCACCCGGCAATGAAACAAAAAAGCCCCGCCAGTTCAGGCAGGGCTTCGATTTCCAACACCCAGGGTCATCAGGCTCGATTGGTCCGAATTTTAAACAGCGCATACAGCGGGCAAAAGCCGACAATCCCGGTAATCAACGGGATGAAACCCAGCCATTTGAAAATGACGCCCAACGTGCCGGTGACAATGCCGCCCCATCCCAGCACCAGCAGGACAATTCCCAAAACAACCCGTACAATCCGGTCGGTCATCGATTCATTAATCTTCATTTGATTTCTCCTCATCCATCAAGATGCTTGCTCACTTTTATGGATGCTCCAGCAGCAAAAAAGTTGCACCCGGCATGGATGAATTTCCTCCCTGCTGCATGACAATTACATACCTCCATGAAGCCAATCGCCGGGTATAATCAAACCCACATCCATGGACCTGGTTACCACATTTCTGATTGCAATTGGGCTGGCAATGGACGCTTTTGCCGTCTCGCTGGGGGCGGGCACTTCACCCGGCAGGCGTTCCTGGCGTAAAGTGTTCCGGCTGGCTTTTCATTTTGGGCTGTTCCAGGGGGGTATGACGTTTATCGGCTGGCTGGCTGGCAGCACCATTTCCCGCTTCATTTCCACCTTCGACCACTGGATTGCCCTGGTGCTGCTGGGATTTGTCGGGGTCCGCATGGTCATTTCCGGCTTCAAACCGGAGGAGAACGCAAGTGATTGCCCCGTCAATGATCCCTCCCGGGGTGGCACCCTGGTCCTGTTATCCATCGCGACCAGCATCGACGCACTTGCAGTCGGTCTCAGCCTGGCGTTCATTGATGGCAGCATCTGGTTCCCGGCAGGTGTGATTGCAGTGGTGACGCTTGTTCTCTCAGCCTTGGGGGTTTTACTCGGTCAAAAACTCGGCTGCCGTTTCGGCAGGCGCATGGAAATCCTGGGTGGATTGATTCTGATCGGCATCGGGATCCGGATCGTGGTTTCACATTTAATTTAAGGACTGAAAACCACATGATCCAATAAAAACCGCTCGACACGCGGATAATAATCCAGCAGGGTTTCCCGCCGGCGGAAACCATGCCCCTCACCCGGATACACCTGATACTCAACCCGAACACCCCGTTGCTGCAAGGATGCAACCATCTGCTCGGATTGATCCGGTGTCACAACCGGATCCTCCGCCCCCTGGAAAATGATCAATGCATCCCGGATGGATTCGACATGAAATGCCGGTGACCAGTCATGAAAACGGGCTGCCGCCCCCGGCAGAACACCAACCATCCTGTCGTTGTAATGTTTTTCAAATTTATGGGTTTCCTTGTTCAAGCTGAACAGGTTCGTCACGCCATAATTGCAAATGCCTGCCTTGAATCGTCCCGGTTGCCGAATGAGGGCATTCAGGACTGTATATCCGCCAGCCGAGCCGCCCATGATTGCCAGGCGTGAACCGTCAGCCAGACCCCGGGCTTCCATTGCTGCCGCCCCGCCGATGGCATCTTCGACATCAATCTCACCCCAGCGTTCATATAGTGCATTACGATAGGTTTTCCCATATCCGCTGCTGCCGCGGTAATTAACCTCCAACCATGCATATCCCCGGCTGGTAAAATATGCCCTCTCCAATGAGTAGCGGATGGGCTCAGCCGAAGTGGGTCCGCCATGAATTTTGACAATCGCTGGTGGCAGTCCATTTCCAGAATAATGCGGGTTGGTGGGTGGCGAATAGAGACCATAAACAGTGGATCCATCTGGAGCGACCCAGGTGATTGGCTCCACAGGGGGGAGGAAGGTATGATCGATGCTCTCGGTTTCACTGCGGGCTGCCGTCCAGAGCCTGCCTTCCAGTTCCACGACCACCACCCGCTCGGGTGTGCCGGGACCGGATGCGATCATCGCCACCGCTTCCATCTCCGGTGAGACGGCTATCTGGGTCATCCAGGTGTAGGGACCGGTATCAATGCGCCGGGTCTTGCCGGCAAGATCCACCAGCCAGAGCTGGGCTTCACCAGCGGCATTCCCAATCGAGTATATCCATTGGCTCGTGGAACTCCAACCATAGGAACGCATCCCCTGCCCCCAGGCTGGCAGAGCCAGGTGAAAGCCGTCCCCGTGAATAAGATTGCGCCGTTCTCCCGTTTGCAGGTTGAGGATAACCAGGTCCTCCCACTCGCCATTATCTTCAATCCAGCTTAGCCAGCGCCCGTCCGGTGAAAATTGGGGTTGGACGGCTGCACAGTTTTCATTACCGGCAATCACCTTTTCCTCAACCAGCCGGGGAATGTCACCGGAGAGGTTTCCCAGTTTAAGACGGGTGCCGTCCCAGGACATGTTCGGATGATCCCATTCCACCCAGGCGATCTGCCTACCTTGCGGGTGCCAGGCGGGTTGCATGTAAAAATCCGCCCCTTTCGCAAGTTTAACCGACCAGTCCTGTCCCTCTGAATCGACCATGCCCAGCAAATCAATATCACCATCGGTGAAGACATATATGACCCATTTACCATCCGGCGAGACCGCCGGGGATGCCGCTGATCCGAAAGGCGGTGTAATGGGACGCGGCCGGTCAGGCTTCAGGGATCTGCGGTACAACCGACCATCCCTGCAGGAGAAGAAAATTACTCCATCGTGGCAGGTAAACTCCCCCCCGCCATATCCCACGCCACCGCGCACGAAATGTTCATCCGTCACATCCCGCCTGACTTCGCCAAACGGCATGGAGACAATCACACCCTGCCCTGAACGTCCTTCGAGCCAGACCAGGGTTTTCCCATCCGAATCCCAGCCAACTTCATCAAGCCGGATCCGCTGGCTGAGCAGGCTGGCGGAAATCGGGCTTTGCCACTGACCATAAGGGGCAATTTTCTTCATCACAGGTTTCCTTATTTAATATATCGACCGAATTTTTCCATCAGCCGTGCCAATG
>CALMHE010000209.1 GCA_937863865.1 uncultured Anaerolineaceae bacterium
TCCCGATCCGCTCCGGTTTTACCTTACAATGACCATGCCGGAAGCAAAGGACACCGATTGGGACTGGGAGGATTTTTACAAACGAAATAATGATGAATTGGTAGCCACCTGGGGTAACCTGGTCAACCGGGTTCTTGCCTTTGCCTTTAAACATTGGGAAGGAGATATTCCGGAACCAGGTCAACTGACCGACCTGGATATTGACTTGCTTTCTGTGATCGAGGATGGATTCCAATCAGTTGGGGCTGAACTGGAGGCAGTTCGTTTACGGGCTGCTTTAAACGAAGCCATGCGGCTGGCTGGTGAGGTTAACAAATATCTGGATATGACCGCCCCCTGGCAGGCAATCAAAACAGACCGTGGTGCTGCCGGCAGAGCCATCCATACCGCCCTGCGTGCCATCGATTCCCTGAAAGTGCTGTTTTCACCCTTCCTGCCATTCACTTGTGAAAAACTGCATTATTACCTGGGTTATGACCAACCTTTGTACGGCACCCAGCGAACGGATGTGATTAAAGATTCACTTGGTGAGCATACTGTTCTGACATATGATTCCACAACAGCCACAGGCACCTGGCAGCCATCCCATTTTCAACCTGGTCAGACCTTGCGCCAGCCCGAGCCGTTATTCCGCAAGTTGGATTCAAAGATCATTGAAGAAGAACGTGCCCGGCTTGGCAAATCCTGACAAATCCATCAAAGGTCATTCGATGAATCCAAAATTTAAGCTTTTTACAGTCATTGCCATTCTTGTCATCTTCACTCTGGCATGCAATGCTCCTATTGGAAAATCTACCCAATCCCCAAATCCTACGCCTGAGGCTTTATCATTCACACCATCACCCGAATCGATCAATAATTCATCAGGGATCGATTTCGGCAAAGCAGCTCTATCAATCACGGATCTGCCAGAAGGGTTCGAGCAGCTCTCCGAAGAAGATCTGGCAAACCTGGGTATCACCAAAGAGGAATTGGCAACTGCTTTTGAAGGGAAACTATCCAAAGCAACCCCACAAGCTTTTTCAGCTTTTATCAATTACACATCCTTTGAAGTCGTTGTCTCGATGATTCTAGCCCCACTTACCACCCTGGAAAAAGTATCCTTTGATCTGTACCTCTCAAATTCAAATAAAGCAGCCAAAGATTTCAGTTCCGGTGCCGGAGCCAACACATCCGTCATCAGTGATTTTGGGAAAATCGGAAATTCATCGGTGGCTGTAACATTTACAACCGGTGCAAAACCAAACATATTGCGGGGCGATGTCGCCATATCCCGCAGGGGATCTGCAGGAGTGATCTCCATGGTTTTTTACCCCGATGGATCAACACCGCCGGTCGATCTTCTCACAATCGCGCAGATCATGGATGGCAAAGTCGAAGAACTTCAGTAATTTACTTTCAACCCTGATACACCTGCTCGGTCAATTGATTTACATGTTCGGTGGAGAACTGTTCAACGATTATTACCCGGGCTGCAGCGCTTAACCCTGCCCGCAAAACGGAATCGCTGGCAAGTCTTTCGATGGCATCAGCCAATGCCTGTGGATTACCTGTGGGGACCAGCAAACCGGTATTCCCATCTTCAATTACCTCCCGGCACCCGGGTATGTCCGAAGTGATGATCGCACGTCCACAAGCGGCTGCTTCCAACAACGTCCTTGGAACACCCTCATAAAATGAGGGCAAGACATAAACATTGCTGGAAGAATATACCCCTGCCATATCCTCCTGCCATCCCCGCCACTCAATGACGCCTTCATTAACCCATCGATTCAACTGCTGTTGGGGAACACTGCTGGGGTTTCCTTTATCGGGCAAGCCAACCAGCACCATCCGGACTTTCAAGCGGGATTGCAGAATGCGGGCGGCATCCACAAAAACACCCACACCCTTGTCCCATAACATTCTGGACGCCATGGTCACAACCGGAATCCCCACTGGTTCCGGGGTCGGTTTAAATTTCTGAATATCAACCCCCACGCTGCGAATTAACCATGTTTTTCCGGAACGAATCAATCGACGCCGAATAAAGTAATCCTGATCGAAATTATTCTCAAAAATTACCCGGCAATTTTTTCTCTGCAATGCCAGTCGATATAAGGCAATAACAAGTGGACGTAAAAATCGGGCTTTCAGCTCATGGCTTAAAAAAACGTACCCTCGACCGGTAATGGAATTAACGATACGAGGAACGCCTGTCCGCCCCGCTGCCAGGCTTCCATATAAAACCGGTTTAATGGTGTGATGGTGGACAATATCCGGCTTCTCTGAGCGGTAGATTTCCTCCAGCCGGTGTATTGCCATCCATTCCCTGATCGGGAAGATGGACTGGCGACCCACCTGCCACTCAATCCAGCGATATCCATCAGAAACCAATCGATCCGCATATAACCCTGGGGGTGAAATTAATATGACCGAATACCCCATCCCTGATAAATAATCAATTAACGAATGTCGAAAGTTATAAAGAAACCAATCCGTATTGGCTACCAAGGCGATCCGCTTTGATTTCATCGGTTACCTTCAACCAATTCATTATATAGGTTAAGCAATCGATTTTCCATCAAACTTCGGCTGTAATGGATATTATATGCCCGGCGGGCATTTTTCCCCAAGCGTTTTCGAAGGTCGGGATCCGTCTCCAGTTGGAGAAGGGCTGCTTCCAATGCATTCTCATCCCCGTAAGGTACCACCAGTCCGGATTCAGCTTCTCCAACAATGCGATCCATGTTGGTACCCCGGGCGACGATAATCGGTTTACCCAGCATCATCGCTTCAAATATTTTGTTGGGACTGGAATATCGATGGTTGGGAATGGCTGGATCATAGGTGGCAAACAGGACACTGGCATTTTGACTGAGTTTAAGGGTGGTGCTGTAATCAATTCGACCATGCCAGCATATATTGGGCACCCCGACCGCCGCATTCCTAATTTTTTCCTCATCCCCGCCAAAGCCTGCCAAATCGAATCTCCACTCCGGATGTCTGCATACGACCTTTATCATTTCCAATAATCCGCGTTCCACCTGGAGGACCCCCACATAAATAATTGAAAAAGACTGCTCATCATTTTGGGAGTCAGGGGGCAGTAAATCCTCCGGAGAATTATAGAGGACCGATAGTTTCCGGGGATGGCTGCCTGCAATCTGCTCCCGGCGGGAATCATCCGCAATTATGACAGCATCCGCACGGGAAATTGCCCAATAATCCAGCCGGCGGATAAATTTTTTTAACAAAGGGGGAGTGTTTCGTAAATGATCGGCATAAAAATCAAAAATATCATATACTACACGCTTCCCAAAAAATATTTTGCATACCAGGGCGGGAAACACGGTATCAAAATCACATGCGTGCAGGATGTCATACTC
>CALMHE010000210.1 GCA_937863865.1 uncultured Anaerolineaceae bacterium
TATTGGTGGTGCTCAAATGCTGGTGGGAAGTTTATTGCAAGTTAAACCAATTTTAACTCTTAAAAACGGGAGAACTGAACCTATCGAAAGCCAGCGCACTCGAAAACGCGCCCTCTTACGCATCCGCGAGTTGGTAAAATTAGAATTTCCTGACAATGATTCCACCAGCATCACAGTTCAACAAGGCGGCGCTGAAAAAGAAGCTTTTGAACTTGTGGATGAGTTGAAGCGCGATTTGGGGATTGATGATATTCCCGTTTTCCAATTACCCCCCGCAGTTATCGTTCATGCAGGTCCCGGATGTCTTGCAGTGAGTTTTTTTGTAAGTCCTTCCACTCAAATCTAAATATAATCGGATAGTAGTACTTTTATTTCTTATCCAAAAATACAAAAGGACAGCCACATTTTTTTGTGGCTGTCCTTTCAAATTCACTATTTATTATACAGCCGAGGTTGGTTTATCACTTGTACGGATAGCCCAGACGATGTCTCCAATCATAATAATGACCAGCCCCCAACCAATCCAATCCAGTTTGGTTTGTTGAACTATGATCGGTGCAGCCAATAACGAAACAAGGTTGACAACCTTAATCATTGGATTTAATGCCGGCCCAGCAGTGTCTTTCAGGGGATCTCCAACCGTATCACCAACAACAGCAGCTTTGTGTCGATCAGAACCTTTACCACGGTTTGCGACCAGGTCGGACTGCTCATCCTCAATGGACTTTTTGGCATTGTCCCAGGCACCGCCCGAATTTGCCATGAACACCGCCAAAAGTTGTCCACTTAAAATAACGCCTGCCAGGAAACCACCAAGAGCTTCCACTTTCAATATCATACCCACTACCAATGGAAGCAAAATTGAGATGGTGGCGAGTGGAATTAATTCCTTTTGTGCAGAACGGGTTGAAATTCCGACAACCTTACCATAATCAGGTTTCTTGGTTCCTTCCCAAACTGCTTTATCACGGAATTGTTCACGGACCTCTTCCACAACCTGAGCTGCTGCCCTGGCAACCGCCTTGATGGATAAAGAACTGAACATCCATGGGAGGGCTCCACCTAAAAGGAAACCTACGAATACCTTGGTATCTGAAATCCGGATTGCTTCCAATACGCCAGGCATTACTTTATTAATATCCGCAATAAATGATGCAAACAAAGATACAGCCGCAATGACTGCAGACGCTATGGCAACACCCTTGGTGATCGCTTTGGTGGTGTTACCAACCGCATCCAAATCAGCTAAAATCTGGCGGGCTTTTTTGGTTTCAGGATCACCCTGATCGTGCCATGCCATTTCTGCAATGCCATTCGCGTTGTCTGAAATGGGACCGTAGGAGTCCATGGCGACATTGTTTCCTGTATGACTTAACATACCGATACCAATCATCGCCACACCATAAAGGACATAATCAGAGCCTTGTCCCTCATAAATGACGATCGCTAAAACAAAGGACGCGACGATGACAAACAAAGCCCATACAGCCGATTCCATTCCAACTCCCAGTCCGGCGAGAATGGTGGTGGCTGGTCCGGTATCTGTTGCCTTGACGATTTCTTTTACAGGCGGTTTTCTTGTTGAGGTAAAGTAAGATGTTAACGGATTGAACGCTACAGCCAATCCAACACCAATGGTTGTTAGAAGAGCGAGTTCAATTTCATGGGCATAAAATATAGCCAGGAGGAATGACCAAATGATGGTATTTACACTCGAGACTTCATAGGATCGGAACATTGCTTCTTCAGCATCCCGAGCCCTTAAGAATTTTATCGGGAACTTTTCCCATATGGGTACGGTGAATGTACCGAGGATGGAGCTGATTACACCAATCGCGCGAATAATCAAAGGATAAACAATCCATTTAATATCATTGGTGGCATTAAATAATACAAGACCAAGGATTAGGGCAGAAACAATCGTGACTTCGTAAGATTCAAAAATATCTGCCGCCATTCCTGCGCAGTCACCCACATTATCTCCGACCAGATCTGCGATAACAGCTGCATTGCGAGGATCATCCTCAGGAATGTCTTTTTCCACCTTGCCAACAAGGTCAGCGCCAACATCAGCAGCCTTGGTATAAATTCCACCGCCCACTCGCATAAACAAGGCAATCAATGTACCACCAAAACCAAATCCCAGGAGGGCATCAGGAGCCGCTGTTCCAAAAATTATAAAGATTATCGTTCCACCAAATAACCCCAAGCCATCTGTCAGCATACCGGTAATTGTTCCGGCATAATAAGCGATGGACAGTGATTCATTAAAACTTCTGCGTGAAGCTGAAGCTGAACGAACACTTGCCTGAATAGCCATTCGCATACCAAGTTGCCCGACGATGAGTGAAAAAGAAGCACCCATAATAAACGCAACCGTCCGACCAATCGAGATCCATAACTTGGCGCTTTCCGGAGTGCCAAATCGATCAATTGCTTCTTCAGTCGGTGCAGACACATTCACACTTAGAAAAAGGGCTACACAAAGTAGAATAATCGCTGGAAGAATGGTTTTTAACTGTCGCTGTAAGTAACTATCCGCACCTACTCGGATGGCATCCCAAACTTCCTGCATCTTGGGGGTTCCCTTGTCTTTCTTAAGAACATTTCCCCGAAGAAGCCAGGCATATAAAAGGCTTATAAAGGCTGTGACAAGAACACCAAGAATGGCTAACTGTTCAAATGGGGTTCTTAATCCGCGTTCCACCAAGCCAAAAATATCCATGATTACCTCCAATATTTATTGTGATGAAGATATGATGGGAGTATTTTACTCCGTAATATGATTATGTCAATTCATTAATCGGATTAATCCTCGATAGATAAGTATTTGGTAAGAATGATTATTAATTATTGACTTCATCTGACAAGACATATATAGTTTTAGAAATTTATTATTTCAATTGTCATTAATATTGATCATAATTATTTATAGTCTCATGGAGAATTTATGATTTATCTGGAGGGAGTTTCTTTATATTTTCGAAAAAAACTTGTTTTAAACCAATTGTCATTCCGGATAGATCGGGGGATTACAACAACCATATGTGGTACTGAAGGGTCAGGGAAGACTACGCTTCTCAGAGTGTTGGGGGGAATCGTTCCGGTCAGTTCCGGCTTGATACAAATATGTGAATTAAACATATCCACAAACCAAAAGAAAATAGCTGAAATAATCGGGTACATTCCAAGAATTAATAAATCCACCGATAGAGTTACCATAAAGGAATATCTCAATTGGTGGGCTGTATTCCGCCAAATACCCCACCCAAATAATCGCGTCAAACAAATAATGGGTCTGTTAAATATGGAAAATAATTCCAATATTTATCTTTGTAATCTGGACATCAACTTTTTACGGCTGGTTGAATTTGCCAGATCAATCTTGCACGATCCGAAAATTATTCTGATTGAAGAACAATCCGGAGTGGGTAGTATCCTTGAAAATCAATTCGTTCTGAATGTCTTACGAGAATTGATGCCTGGGGTTACTATTGTTTCTTCTACTCGCCATTTAAACAATGCCTTAAGAAATAGCAGGATGATTATCATTATTGATAAAGGAAAAATATTAATACACGATACACCCAGAAAAATAAAAACGTATTTAATGGGGTTAAAAACAATAATTGTCCAATCGAGGGGTGATCTTCGACCCTTGATGCAATCCATATCGACACTGCCATATATCTCAGACTGCCATTTTTCCAATTTCGATTCACTCGAATTTTTAACCACTCATGAAAATGAAGCCCAATCTCAGATAATGAGGTTGGCAAATCAATTGGGATGTGAAATAACAGACTTTCAAATCCTTCAATTTCCGCTTGGTATTGATTTGCTTAACTTATCCATGGAAGAACCTCGTAAACCTGATTAATTTATAATACTCTGGTCAATTATTATGCGAAATATATTTTTGATTTCCCATTATGAATTACGAAAACATTTTCGAAATCCATTAACTTATTTAATTTTTGTTCTGACACTTGTTTATCTTGGGGCTATTTTATATATTCCGCTATTCTCAACCCAAATTCAATACAAACAACAAGTGCAATTTGGAGTAGAGTCATTTTTCTCCCAATTATTATTGTCGTTATTATTTATCGTACCAATCATTACAATGAACATCTTTTCTGTGAATAATCAATATCAAATAAAAATTCTGTTTTCATCGCCAATATCTCCTGCACAAGTGATAGTTGGTAAATGGCTCAGTTTATTGTTTTTATTTATTATCCTCATCCTTTCAACATCCATCTATCCAATTACACTTAATTTCATTTCAATTCCCCGCATTGATATTGGAATATTTATATGCGCATATTTTGGCATTGTTCTAATATTGTCATTATTCACTGCCTCCGGGATTGCCTCATCCGTTATTTTTCATAACCCAATCATTTCATATTTGGTATCAATATTATTCTTAATGATCTTAATGAGCGGAACCCTTTTTAATCAATCAAGGGTTGCACCAATTATTACAACATTCAAATATATAAATTGGTATGAACAATATTCAATTACATTTTTAAAAGGGATCATCCATATTTATCCCGTTATAT
>CALMHE010000211.1 GCA_937863865.1 uncultured Anaerolineaceae bacterium
GCGCAGCGCATGGTTTCTTCGACATGCTCGACCACCAGCACGGTATTGCCGAGGTCGCGCAGATCCATCAAGGTGCGTATCAGTTTGCCATTGTCGCGCTGATGCAGGCCGATGGACGGTTCGTCCAGCACATACAGCACGCCCGTCAGCCGCGATCCGATCTGGGTTGCCAAACGGATCCGTTGTGCCTCGCCACCGGAAAGGCTGCCAGCTGAACGCCGCAGTGTGAGGTAATCCAATCCCACATCCACCAGGAATCCCAACCGGGCATGAATTTCCTTCAGGATTCGTTCGGAAATAATACGCTGCCGTACATTCAGCGGGGAATCAGGTGCCTGCAGATGATCCACCCAGGCGAGGGTTTGAACAACCGCCCAACCAGTGACCTCAATGATATTGACATCATCCACTGTTACTGCCATGGCTTCCGGGCGCAGCCGGTTTCCATGACAGGTTTGGCAGGGACGGTTGCACATAAATTCGCTGATCTTGTTGCGGACATAATCGGAATTTGTCTCCCGGTACCGGCGCTCCAGGTTGCCGATGACTCCTTCAAATGCAACCTGGTACGAAACCTGACGGTCATGCGCTTCCACATGGATGGAAACTTCCTGCCCATTCGTTCCGAAAAGGATTAGATTAATTTTCTCAGGTGAAAGGGTATTTACCGGTGCATTCAAGTCGATATGATATTGCCTGGCTACCGCCTTGATCAGACCCCAGTAGTAACCTCCCTGGTCGCGTGGACCGTTCCATTCCATGGCAATGAGGGCACCTTCGTTTAACGATCGGTCCGTATCCGGTATTAATAAATCGGGATCAATTTCAAGCTTGCTTCCCAATCCCTGGCACTCCGGACAGGCTCCATGCGGGGTGTTAAATGAAAAAGTCCGGGGTTCGATTTCCGGCAGGCTGACACCGTGTTCCGGGCAGGCGAGATGTTCCGAATAAAATAAATCCACAGGCGGATCCACAGATAAATTTTGTACTGTCAGGTAACCTTCGCCTACCTTGAGTGCAGTTTCCACGGAATCGGTCAAACGGGAACGATCCTGGCTGGCGGCTGTCCCATCTTCCGCACCTCCAACTACCAGACGGTCCACGACCGCTTCAATGGTGTGAATTTTATAACGATCCAGAGTAATTTCTTCATCCAGGCTCATCACCTGTCCATCCACCCGCACCCGGACAAAACCCGACTTGCGGATTTCATCAAAAACTGCCTGGTAGGTCCCTTTGCGTCCGCGGACGATGGGAGCCAGAACCAGCAGGCGGGTGCCTTCCGGTTGGCGCAGCAATAAATCCACGATTTCCTGGGCTGATTGCTTGACAACCTCCCTGCCGCAGACCGGACAATGTGGAATTCCCACGCGGGCAAAAAGGAGGCGTAAATAATCATAAATTTCTGTTACCGTACCCACCGTGGAACGCGGATTATGGGAGGTTGCCTTTTGATCAATTGAAACCGCGGGTGATAATCCATCGATATAATCCACATCCGGTTTTTCCATTTGACCAAGAAATTGCCGGGCATAAGCAGAAAGCGATTCAACATATCTCCGCTGACCTTCTGCAAAAATTGTGTCGAATGCCAGTGAACTTTTGCCCGAACCAGACAAGCCGGTAATGACCACCAGTTTATCCCGTGGAATTTCCACTGTAATATTTTTGAGATTATGGGCGCGCGCTCCCACCACCCGGATTACATTTTGTGACATAGACCCTCGAATAGGAATTTCATACGCAACCTGTAATTATACCACCCCACCCCTGGCAGTATTTATATAGGCATTATTCCCCAGAAAATGTTGTAAGCGTGCATTGATAGAACGTAAATTCCATTATAATGAAAATATGTTCTATGCGCAAGGGTTAAAATGCAATATTCCTGGTGAAATTATTTATTGTTCCATTAAAGTCTCAAGTATAATTTCCACATCCCCCGAATGAAGGACTTTAATATGGAAGAAAAACAACATAAACGTGCAATTCGAGCCTGGACGATGTACGATTGGGCAAATTCCGCCTTTGCCACCACCATCATGGCCGCCGTGTTACCGGTGTACTATTCTTCGGTTGCTGCAGCCGGCATTCCGCCCCATATGGCGACTGCATATTGGGGGTTTACAACCTCCCTCTCCGCCCTGCTGGCTGCCATTCTCAGCCCTGTCCTTGGCGCAGTGGCTGATTTTCAGGGCAGCAAGAAGAAATTCCTGACAATCTTCATGGTGATTGGCGTCACCGGAACCGCACTTTTATATTTTGTCCGCAGTGGTGACTACCTCCTGGCATCGCTATTTTTCCTTTTCGGCAACATCGGTTTTGCCGGCAGCCTGGTGTATTATGATGCTTTGCTGCCTCATGTGGCGAGACCGGATGAAATTGATCAGGTTTCCTCACGCGGTTATGCCATGGGTTATATTGGTGGT
>CALMHE010000212.1 GCA_937863865.1 uncultured Anaerolineaceae bacterium
CGCTACAATACGTCAGTGTATGTCTTGGAACCAGTAGCAACGCTGAAAGCGTTGGTTTTTCAGATCGTGCTTGTATGGCGGCTCCCTGCACACTCCGAACCACGAAAACGGTAATCGACCAAAGGAAATGAGAGCATGACCTCTTTTTCGATCGAGGGTGGGCATCGTCTGCACGGACGCATCCGCCCGATCGGCAACAAGAACGCGGCATTGCCCATGCTGGCAGCCTGCCTGCTCACTGACGAACCTGTCATCATGCACAATGTACCTGATATCCTGGATGTTCGTGCCATGCGTTCCCTGCTGGAAAGCCTTGGAGTGGAGGTAACCACTCTGGATAATCATTCCTGGCGAATCCATGCAAAGGAAGTCCGCCCGGCAGATCTTGATCCGGATTTGTGTCGGAAAATCAGGGCATCCATCCTGCTTGCAGGTCCCATGACCGCCCGCACAGGTAATTTGCATCTTCCACCCCCGGGCGGGGATGTGATTGGTCGCCGCCGGGTGGATACCCACTTGTTGATCCTGCAAAAATTGGGTGCAAAAATCACTTACGACCGCTCCTTCCACTTCCTGGCTGAGGGAGGATTGGTCGGTGCGGATATTCTGCTGGATGAAGCCAGCGTAACCGGGACTGAAAATGCCATCATGGCCTGCGTGGCTGCCCGCGGTGAATCTGTGATTCGGAATGCTGCCTCGGAACCGCATGTACAGGAAGTGTGTCATTTCCTGAACAGCTTGGGAGCAAAAATTGAAAATATTGGTTCAAATACACTCCATATTACCGGTGTTCCCAAATTACATGGCGGTGAATTTACAATTGGACCTGATTACCTGGAGGTTGTCAGTTTCGTTGGTGCCGCAGCTGTCACTCATGGCAGCCTCTGGATTCGTAACGCCGGCACCCAATACCTGGATATGATTCATTATGTTTTCAACCGGCTGGGAGTCTCCTGGCAGGTTCATGGACAGGATATTTTTGTTCCAGCTGACCAATCTTTTGAAATTCAATCCGATCTGGGAGGAGCCATACCGGAAATATCAGTCATGCCCTGGCCATCCTTCCCCACGGATCTGATGAGTATTGCCATTGTCGTCGCCACCCAGGCAAAGGGCACCATTCTATTCCATGATTGGATGTACCCAAGCCGTATGTTCTTCACAGACAAATTGGTGGGAATGGGGGCACATATCGTCCTGTGCGACCCACATCGTGTCATCATTCAGGGTCCAAGCCAGCTATATGGAGAAAAGATGGAAAGCCCTGATATCCGCGCTGGTATGGCACTTGTCCTTGCCGCACTCTCCGCCCAGGGGACGTCTGTCATCAGAAATATTGGGCAGATTGATCGCGGATATGAGCGCGTGGAACAAAAACTGGCTGCTCTTGGAGCATATATCCGGCGGGAATCAGAACGATAATCCTGGACAGCAGGTTTCCAAATAAAATCCGGAGTCAAGACAATCGACTCCGGATTTTTTAATAGGCTGTGTTATGATTTTTATTTTTCTGTAGCGGCTGGAATATTATTTTTTGTAAATTCCAAAAACTGATCCACCACATTTCGCAGAATGCCTTCGGGTAATGCCCCCACCTGGGTATGGACGACCTTTCCAGAAATGATGAACAACATGGTCGGGATTCCCTGCACTCCAAATCGGGTAGCCCATTCCGGATTCTCATCGGTATTTACTTTGGCAACGATTAACTTTCCGCTATATTCCTTGGCAATTTTATCCAGGATGGGCGCCACCATCCGGCATGGACCGCACCACGGAGCCCAGAAATCCACGATCACCGGTATTTCAGATTTAAGCACTTTCGCTTCAAACTCGGCATCAGTTACATGTAATGGTTGTTCCATTGATAATTATTCTCCTCTCAATTAATTCCAACAATAAGATGCATCACTTTACGAAAAGTTACATTGGGTTGTCTGATTGGGCACGCCGGTAATCCACAAAACGGTAACCGACGCCGCGTTCCGTCAATATATATCGGGGATTGGAAGGGTCTTCCTCCAATTTTTGACGCAGATAATTAATATACAGGCGGACATAATGAGGTTCATCCCGATATTCATATCCCCAGACCTTGGTCAATAATTGATCGTATGTCATCACCCAGCCGGCATTTTGTACCAGATGATACAGCAGACGGTATTCCGTGGGGCGCAGCTTGACCAATTTGCCCTCCACCCAGATTTCACGCCGCGAGAGGTCGATCTTTAAACGATCATCGACCACTATTTCACCGGACACGCCTGAACCAACTGCAAGCTCATTGCGCCTCAACACAGCTCTCACACGGCTGACCAGTTCACGCGGGCTGAACGGCTTGGTTACATAATCATCCGCTCCCAATTCCAAACCCCGAACCCGGTCATCCTCCTCCCCTTTGGCGGTCAGCATGATGACCGGGACATTGCTCGCCTGGCGGATCATTTTTAACACTTCAAATCCATCCAGGTCCGGCATCATGACATCCAGTATCACAAGGTCAGGCATCTCGGTCCGGACTTTGTCCAAAGCCTGCATTCCACGATATGCTTCCACCACCCGAAAACCATCATGTTCGAGGTTCAACTGGATGAAACGAACAATCCTTTCTTCATCATCCACCACCAGGATTAATCGATTTCGGAATGATTCATCAATCATTGGTATCACTCCCGAACAAAGGTAATGATTTCTTCATCACTGGTTGGCATCACCTCAATATAACTTGTTCGTGCAAGCGGTAACAGGATGGAGGTCACATTTGCTTCCAGATAAGGCAAGTCTTTTCCATCGCGCTTTCTGGGATTTTTCAAGATAATGATTGTGTCAGTGAGAGCAGGAAGTTGTTCAACTTCTCCCAGGATGGGTTCTTCATTCGGTATATGAACAAGCACGGAAGCCATACAA
>CALMHE010000213.1 GCA_937863865.1 uncultured Anaerolineaceae bacterium
TCGCCAGCCCGCGCGGGTCAACCTGCAGTTGGGACGCTGCCGCCAGCGCCAGTGGAGCGATTACCAGGGCAGCTACCTGCCCGCTCATCACATGGGTAAGCAGAATGCCAATCATCATCAAAACCAGTGCCACCAGCCAGGGTTCGGCTGCTCCCAGGTGGATGGTGAGCAATTTTCCGATTTCAACTGCCAGACCGGAGGACAAAATGGCTGTGCTCAGAGGCCACATGCCGGCAATCAGGAAGATGGATCTCCATTCCAGATTTTTGTAGGCATCATTCATGCTTAGGCAGCCTGTCAACAACATCAGAACCGCTCCAGCCAGGACAACCTGTGCCACAGGGAGGAAACCCAGTGCCGCAATCCCCAATGTCACCGACATGATTCCCAAAGCCAGCCAGAGTCGACCCGGTTTCAATACAGCATCCGGATTTTCTTCCAGGACCATTAACTCAGTGTGATCTCCCAGCGCATGAATATCCGAAGCCAGCCCCTGAACCAATAAAGCATCACCGAACTTGAGTTTAATATTGGAAATTCCAGTGGATATGGGAGCCCCAGACCGCCAGACAGCGATGACATTTAAATGATATTTATCCCTAAAATGGACATCCTTGAGAGTGTGCCCAATCAATGTAGCATGGGGTGCTACCACCAATTCCGCCAGAGTGATATTTTCATTACTGACCGGGGAAGGCAGGACGGGATGGGGGTTGATTTCCAGGCAGTTGCAATCCAACCATTCCCGGGTGGGTTTCCCTTGAAGAAGTATATGGTCACCAATTTCAAGTGTCTCGTTTGGTCCTGGTGCCAGAATGACCTCTCCATTCCGCTGGATGCTGAGGATATTCGTGCCGGTCTGGTACGCCCAGCTTGAATCTTCCAGGCGTGTGCCCGCCAGGGGACATCCAGGCAGCACAACCACTTCGCAAAGTGTTTTTCGCAGCTGATAAATTTGGGTCAATCGCTGGTTCAGCTGTTGGTGTTGTTGGACACTGGGCGATGAAGTATTCGGCAGCATTTTTCTGCCCCAGAAAAGCATGTAAAGCACTCCAACAGCCACAATGGGCAGCCCCAAGGGTAAAAAATCCAACAATCCGAAAGGTTGGATTCCGGTTTCCTTCAACAATCCACTTACAATGATGTTCGAGGTCGTCAACAGGGTCGCCATACCGCCCAACATGGTGCCAAATGCCAAAGGAAGCAGCAACCGGGAGGCTGGCACGCCACTTCTCCGGGCAATAGCCATGGTCGCTGGAAAGAGCACCCCCACAACCGCAATATTGTTCATGAACATGGATAATCCGGCAGAAATCAACATGGTCACCAGGATCAGGTTGATTTCATTCTCTCCTCCCAAACGTCGCATCCATTTACCCAACCATAATGCCACGCCGGTTTGCCGCAAGCCTTCAGAAATGATTGAAATGCCCACGATGGTCATCACTGCTGTTCCAGAAAATCCGGCGAATGTCTCTGACGGTTTTACCAGCCCGCTCAAGCCAAGCACCACCATAATCAACAGGGCGATTAAATCAGCCCTCACCCGTTCTGATATCAAAAGGGCAGCAGCAATTATGGTGATGATTAAGGTCAGAATTGCAGAAATGCTCATGGTGATCGGTTTACTCAATTGGTAATGGGATTATAACTGTGCAGGTGCTTCACGTCCAACAAAATAACAGTACCTCCCGGGAAACTCGGTTATAATCATATTTCAAACCTTTTTCCATCCAGAGGGACTTATAGATGCAAACCCCTGTTTATCGTCGCTGGCAAATCGCACAACCCATTCCTCCTGAAATTGATGCCTGTCTGGAGGACTATCCGAAACCAATCCGGCAGATTTTGTATAATCGCGGCTGCCGGGACGCGGCTTCCGCCGATATTTACTTGAATGGGAAAGTGGATTTTGTGGATCCTTTCCGAATGCTGGGCATGGATGGAGCTGTTGAACGAATTTTAACAGCCATTGAAGAAGGGGAAGAAATTGCTGTCTATGGGGATTATGATGTGGATGGAGTGACCGCCACCACTCTGCTTGTGCAATTATTGCAACAGATGGGTGGAAAGGTGCGATCCTATATTCCAAACCGTTTCGATGAAGGCTACGGTTTGAACAACGAAGCTTTGGACATTTTATCTTCGGAAGGTGTCCGTTTGGTCATCACCGTGGACTGCGGCATTCGCTCCCCGGTTGAAGTGGACCATGCCCGGGAATTGGGAATGGACCTCATCATCATCACCGATCACCATCACCCCAAGGATGTCCTGCCCAAAGCGATTGCAGTCATCTGCCCACGGCAGCCAGGAGATGAGTATCCTGATAAGAACCTGGCGGGTGTGGGTCTGGCGTACAAACTTGCCCGGGCATTACTCATACGCCATCCGGTGGAAGGTGTTTCTGCTGAAGATTGGCTGGATCTGGTTGCACTCGGAACCGTGGCAGATCTTGTCCCATTGATGGGTGAAAACCGGGGATTGGTGCGATCGGGTCTGAAACTGCTGCGGTTTGGCAGGCGGCAGGGCATTCTGTCCCTCGCCAGGGCTGCAGATCTTCATCTGGAACAATTGACTGCCGGGGATATCAGTTTTGGTTTGGCACCCCGCCTGAATGCTGCCGGTAGATTGGAATCGGCTCTGGATGCATTTGCCATGTTAATGAGTGTCGATCCCATGGAAGCCGGTCCCCTGGCTCAAAAACTGGACGATCAAAACCGGCAGCGGCAAAAGATAACTCACGAAATTCAGCAGGCTGCTGAAGACATGGCAAAACAGGAGGAATCATCGCACTTAATTTTTGCCGTTCACCCGGATTTCAATTCCGGTGTGGTTGGTCTGGCTGCATCCAGGCTGGTTGAAACCTATTACCGACCTGCCATTGTCGGACAGATTGGTGGGGAAGCCACCCGTGCCTCCTGCCGCAGCATTCCTGAGTTTCACATCACCCAGGCACTGGATGAATGTTCCGACTTGTTGGTGCGTCATGGGGGGCATGCCATGGCAGCCGGTTTCACTGTCCTCAACCAGAACCTGGCTGAGCTGCAAGCAAGGCTGCAAGCAATCGCTGAACGTGATCTTGCCGATTTTGATTTGATCCCATCCCTCCAGGCGGATATTGAATTACCTCTGTCGGCAGTACACCCGGACCTTCTGCCATTCCTTGATCAAATGCAGCCAACAGGCGTCCAGAATTCTGAAGCTGTCTTTGTAAGCCGCAATCTCTGGGTGACTTATCATCGATCGGTGGGGGCTGATAAAAAACACCTTAAACTCACCATCACGGATGGATCGATCACCTATGATGCCATTGCATTCCGGCAGGGTCATTGGACCGACAATATGCCGGAAAGCGTGGATATCCTGTACACCTTTGAAAGAAACATATACCAGGGTCGTCAGACCCTCCAGTTAAATATCAAGGATCTCCAGCCCAGCCCATAGGTCTTATCCAGAGCATGTTCGATAAACCAATTTCACGAATAAAATCCATTGTTCTGGCTTTGCTGGTCACATTCCTCTGGTCCACGTCATGGGTGTTCATCAAAATTGGTCTCAAGGAAGTACCTGCCCTCTCATTTGCAGGCTTGCGATACATGCTTGCCTTTTCGACATTGCTTCCCTTTTTTATACGGAAATCAAACCGACAGGTAATCCGAAATCTCTCCCGTCGGTATTGGATACTATTGATTTTCCTGGGAATTTTGCTGTATGCAACTGCCCAGGGCGCCCAATACCTTGGTTTGGACCGCCTGCCTGTTACCGCGGTCAGCTTGTTACTTAACCTGACCTCACCAGTAGTGGCTTTATTGGGCATTTGGCTGCTGAGGGAAAATCCTACCGGCATCCAGTGGTTTGGGATCATTTTAAACCTGGCTGGAATAATATTGTATTTCGGTCCCATTCAGGTTAATGGCAGCCAAATTTCTGGAATCATCATTGTTATCATTGGCATGCTGGCTAATGCCATCGGTTCTGTGATCAGCCGGAATATAAACCGCTCCAGACAGGTAACCCCCGCCAATGTAACCACGATCAGCATGGGAATTGGAGCGGTAATAATGTTAGGCGCTGGTGTTTTGACTGAGGGTTTCCCCGTTTTGTCATTAAAAATGTGGGGGATTGTCGCCTGGCTGTCTGTTGTGAATACAGCCTTTGCCTTCACACTCTGGAATTACACCCAACAGACGTTGACCGCCATGGAATCATCAGTGATCAACAGCACCATGTTAATCCAGATTGCCGTTTTGGGCTGGATTTTTTTACATGAAGGATTGAGTGGAATGGAAATCCTGGGAATGGTGCTGGCTGCAACAGGTGCAGTGTTGGTACAGATACGTAAAACCAGCTCGACTAAAAAAGCCAGTGAAACCTTGGATTCCCTCCCGACAGCCGGGAATTAATTAATCCACGAAACGGTATTTAATGATTGTCCATAATGCGACAATCGCATCCCAGGTTTTTATTTTCTTTCCTTCAGAGTAATCCCGGGGATAAAAGTCTATTGGGATTTCATAAATTCGGATCTTCCGCCTCAGGATTTTTGCAGTGAATTCCGGTTCAAAGTCAAACCGGCGGGAATGGATGACCATGTTTTCCACCACATTGCGACGAAAGACCTTATAGCCGGTTTCCATATCACTGAGAATATTATTGAATAAAATATTGGTAACAAAGGTAAGCAATTTATTGGCGACCATATTCCAGAATAATATTGGTCGCCTGCCGGCACCCAGGAAGCGGGAACCATAAACAACATCCGCAACTCCTTCCTGGATGGGACGCAAAAGATTGGGATATTCCCGTGGATCATATTCCAGGTCAGCATCCTGGATGATGATCAGGTCACCTTGCGCATTTTTTATTCCAGTACGGACAGCAGCACCTTTGCCGGCATTTTTTTCGTGGAAAATTGCGCGGATTTCTCCCTGGGCTTCGAGGTCTCTTAATAAATCTCGAGTGCCGTCCGTTGAGCCATCATCCACCCAGACAAGTTCCCAGGGCTCACCAGTAGAATCCATCACATCTCGGACCCGCCGGTAGAATTCCTGGATGGATTTCCCCTCATTGTAATTCGGGGCAATAATGGAGAAGACGGGTTCAGTCATTAGATTATTTCTGACGAGCGCAACGAACGGCGAAAATTTGTCTTACAACTTTCACTTCCATTATATCACCCGTTCCCTGATCAGGGTTAAAGAAGCTTCTTGACCGCCTCCAGGGTGGGCTCGATAACAGGCGCTTCCTGGACAGCCTGCATTGCAGCGCGCACATCTTTCAGACCACTGCCCGTATTGAGTACCAACACAGGGTCTTCCGGTTGCACCAAACCCTGTTCCACTGCCTTCACCAGCCCGGCGTAAGACGCAGCTCCAGCAGGTTCGGCAAAGATGCCCACCTGGCCCAATTCTGCCAGAGCTGAGAGGATTTCGGCATCGCTGACCACCACGTAATTCCCGCCGGTCTCCCGAGCCGCTCGCACCGCGCGCACACCATCTCGCGGCAGATCGACGGAGATACTGTCCGCGAGGGTGTTGGCAGAAACCGGGGTAATGGTCTCTGTTCCGG
>CALMHE010000214.1 GCA_937863865.1 uncultured Anaerolineaceae bacterium
ATCCTGAACCAGATCGTAAGTGACTATCAGGGGTTGTAAAATTCCATGTTCACGGATGGAAGCCGCGAGTTCCGACAATTCGGTTTCATCCATTGCCGTACGAGGTTGATGGGGATTGGATTGAATTTTTCGGACAGGAATAAAGGATGCGTTCGCCCCAGCCGGGCTGTCGCTGCCCGGGATGAGGGCGTCCAAACCTCTGCCTAAACCACCTTTACGCGCCATGGCTTCCTCCCTTAAATATTAATTTCAGGAATAAAAATCCCGTCCTGCTCCAGGATTTCCCGCGCCAGGCTGGCATAGCTGTGAGCAGCGGTTGATTCGGGTGCATAGATTGAGATGGGCAGACCACGCGAAGGGGCTTCAGCCAATCGGACAGAACGGGGAATGATGGAATGAAAAACTTTTTCCGGGAAATGACGACGAACTTCAGCAACCACATCAATGGAAAGATTGGTGCGACCATCAAACATGGTCAGGATGACTCCCCGGATGGTTAGTTGAGGGTGAAGGGATGACTGCACCCGGTTGACAGTTTGCAGGAGCATTCCCAATCCTTCCAATGCGAGATACTCACATTGAACCGGTATCAGGATGCCGTCCCTGGCAGCGACCAATCCATTTACTGTGAGTATGCTGAGAGAAGGCGGGCAATCCACCAAAATGTAATCATATCGGTCCTGAACGAAAGTCAGAGCTTCTTTTAATTTATTTTCCCGTTGAGGTAAATCAATTAATTCGACTTCTGCACCTGCCAGGGATGGAGATGACGGCAATAGAGATAATTTAAGGCGTGGATTATGAAGAATAGCCTGGGGATTTAATTGGGCGGCACCGATTAAAATTTCATAGGTACCGACTTTTATACTTCGTTTATCAATTCCAAGCGATGAGGTGGCGTTTGCTTGAGGATCCAGGTCGACCAGTAATACCCGTTGACCATATCCTCCAAGGTAGGCACCCAGATTAATGGCACAGGTGGTTTTTCCAACGCCCCCTTTTTGATTGACGAGTGTGTAGATCCGAGCCATGAACTTATACTTTCGGGATTACTTCAAGCAAGGCTGTCTGAACTTCTTCCGGGGTCGGTACTCCATTCAGCCTGCGGCGGGTGACTGATTTGGCTGCCAGCTGCGTGGCGAATCGGGCAGCTTCCCATGGATCTTTAGTTATCTGCAACCGGGTAAAAAATGCAGCAGCAAAAATATCCCCGGCACCAATGGGATCAACTTCCACCATGGGGGGAGGGCGAAAATAACGCAGGTCTCCATTCCAGTAAAGACGGGCACCTGCCGCGCCTTCAGTAAGAACCAGTATGCGGATGGAAGTGACCAGTTCTTCCACCCGGGATTCGTCTCCGCCCAGGTCTTCAATACTCAATACGGCTACGCTGGATTGTTCCAGGACGAAGGATGCTTCAGGCCAGCCGGATGGATGAACGCGTCCATTTTTATCCCATTCCCGCAACCAACCCTGGGGAGTAACGCCAATCAGGTTGTTGGGAAAAGAACGGACAATTTTGGGATCCACTTCCTGGGCAATGGGTGCCAGGTGGACGATGGGGGTATCCCGCCACACCTCGGGCACCATGCTGGCATCAAGAGGGGTGGCAAGGTGATGTAAATACTGGATCCGTCCTTCTGGAAAATATAAATTTTCAAATGTTGTGGACTGATCGGAAGCATGCCGGATGATGGAAATACCGTCCAGAATGCTCAAATCGGTTTCCGGTGAGCAGGCAGTGACGATACCCACGCGTAAACCCAAGGCATGAGCCGTCAATGCTGAAAAAGCAGCTGTTCCTCCCAAACGAAGCCCTTCCGGAGTCACATCCTGGGTAACATGTCCAATAATCAAGTAGTCAATTGGTTCCAAATGTTGTAGATTAAAAGTCATCCATTTTCTCCAAGCTCCTCCATGAGTTCCCCCTCTTCATAAGGCGGGGTTTGGAGTGCGTCATCGAGAGTGATATTTTCGCGCCGTGTACCGAGGACCGGAGTGGCACAGAAGGGACAGATTTCCCATGGCAATTCCATTAATTTGCTGCATTGATGGCAACGTTTTCGCAGGCGTGTATTGCAGTTGGGGCAGGCAATCCAATCCGGTTGAATCCGTCTACCACACCCGGGGCAAAGGGGATTATCCTCGATGGATTGCAAAAGTGCTTCCTCTTCCAGCGTCTGTTGATATTCCTCTTCGGTCGTATGCTGCGGGCGAAGAATAAGGTAGATGAGAATTCCCGGCAGGAACAGAATTGCCACCACGAGAACTGCCAGGATGTGGATCAGCGGATCTCTGGCACGCTTGCGAATATCCCGGTATGTCCAGAAGATCAGGCTCAGCCATAAAGCAGCGATAAAGGCTGCTGAGAATGCGGTAGCCACAAGGATGATGGTGCTGGATAGGTTGGGGTCGAAGTTCATGATCCGTCTCCAATGGAGAAATTATAGCACGGAGAGCCGGTTTCGTGAGGAAACGCTTGCCCTTTTCCATTGGCTAATGTATAGTACTCTTATCAATCGGGACACCAGACCAGTCAGGGGAGGCATCCGGGCAATGAGGGAAGATCAATCTGCATACCGAATTACTGATCTGGATAAGGAAGAACGACCGCGTGAACGTCTTGCAAGGCTGGGACCGAATGCATTAAGCAACGCAGAGTTGCTGGCGATCCTGCTCCGAACTGGTTTGGAGGGAGAAAACGCCGTCCAGCTTGCTTCAAGGCTTCTCAATGACATGGGCGGATTAACCGGTATGCACCGGGCGGGTTTTGAGGATTTACGTCAACAACATGGTTTGGGAATTGCCAAGGCAGCTCAAATTAAAGCAGCCATCGAACTTGGCAGACGGTTGGCTGTTACCACGGGGGATGAGCGACCTCTCATCCAAAGTCCGGAAGCAGCCGCGGAGCAGGTGTTGTACGAGATGAGCGGATTGTCAGAAGAGCAATTGTGGGTGCTGGTTCTGGATAATAAAAACCGCCTGCTTTACATTGACCGCAGGTACAAAGGAACAGCCAATAGTTCACAGGTTCGAGTGGGTGAACTCTATGAGGAAGCAATAAGGCGGAAAGCCCTGTCCATCATCATGGTTCACAACCATCCCAGCGGCGACCTGATGCCAAGCCAGGAAGATTTGACCCTGACCCGTGCCGTGATGGAAGCGGGAAAATTACTGGACATCTCATTGCTCGATCACCTGATCGTGGGCAGAATGCGGTTCATATCCCTAAAGAAGGAAAAATATATATCCTAGTTTGATAATATTAATTGACAAAATTTCCGGAACGTAGTAAGATTGGGCACGTTTGGCGAGGTAGCTCAGTGGTAGAGCAGGGGACTCATAAGCCCTTGGTCGTGAGTTCAACCCTCACCCTCGCCACTAAAAAAAACCCCCGCAACCGGGGGTATTTTTTTATCTTATAAGTGAAATGGTTTACGCAGTCATCTTTGGATGACTAATTTGGCATGTGGATTCCAGTGCAACGACCTGTCATTCCACAGTAATCATCGAGAATGTGGTTTTACCCTGACCGTCCAAATCCTCCACCAGATAACCAATAACATATTTACCAGCCGGGGCGTATACCTCCTGCCAGGTAAACATTTCGTCTCCAAAGGTGAGGGTTTCTCCTTCCAATTGCTCGGTCTGACTGACATTCCCCTCAGAATCCAGGTCCATCCAGCGATCCAGGATGGTGAAGGTGTCTCCCGGCTGGGGGATGATCTCATGAGGTGCGCCGGTGGCATCTGTTCCGGTGAAGCCAAACACCTGGTGCAGAATTCCATCGCTGAAGAAAAGCCGGGCATAACGTGTATCGCCGCCGGACTTGTCGGTGTAAATCCCATCCACCATGTAAACAGCTTCTTCACGGGTTTGTCCATAAACGGTGGGGGAGAATAATGCCAATGCTGCATTTTCTCCATCAGATAGCCGGTAAAGGATAGGCTGCCACTCGAATTCCAGAGTGAAGTTCTCCGCACCCCAATCCGGATAATAAACCCCATCCAACTCAAGAACAGCTGTCACGTCCAGGTAATCGCAATCAGCCACATAAATGGAATTGGAAGCTTCGTCCAGATATCCCACGAGGAGCTTGATATAACCGATATTTTCACCGGCAATATCAGAACTGAGGATGACTGAGGAATCGTATCTCACATTGTTGGATGAAAGTTGCAGGGGGGTGACTGAAATTCCACCGGATGCAGGTCCGCGAACAGTCTCACCTGCAGCTGGGATGATTACCGATCGCTGGTCAGCCTGGAAGGATTTATTTGTGTAATGAAAAGCAAGGAATTCATCCCAGAGGGAATCCTGTACGAACTGATTGGCGGCGATCGTGTAGGATCGTGGACCAGCCTCGTTAGTTTGATATAACTGGGAATTTGGAAAATATATGGAGATGCCGGATGCGGCAGGTCGCTTGGAGCCATGTTTTTCTATAACGACAGCCTGATTCAATGCATCCAACACTTGTTCAGCCGCCTGAGTAACCTTGTTTTCACCTGCAGCCTGGGCAGTCAATTGGACAAAGTGTCCAAGGTCAATATATGAGGGTGGCACATTACTTCCAAAGATACTGGTGAAGCTTTGGGAGTAACTGCGCGCCTGGGCAATTGCCCGCTGGTTGATACCCTGCAGTACAAAGGAAAAATTGTTAAATGAATCGATTAATGCCGGCATGGCTGATAAATCGATGACAGAAAGAGTGGTTGTGGGTGTCAACTGGTGAACGATTTGATCAGCACTCGGCAGACCGCCATAAAAACCACTGAGCGGTGACCCCCGACCAACAAGATCAGCCCGGGCATTGTCATCCAGGATTCGTTCATCATCCTCAATATAGCTATCCACGATGTAAGTACCCAGCTCGGCGCCATTCATTTCCGGATTTGAAGTTAATTTCTCGAGAAAAGCCGCATACGCCCAGCCCAGGGAGGGTTCTGTTTCCTGTGAGGTGACTGCATAACGTCCGTCATCAGCTAATGCATCGAGGACTTCAATATGACCCATCAAACAGGCATCCATGCCGATAATTTCAAATTTCTCCAAGCCGGTTTGGGCACGGATTTCAGCCAGGGCTGCGTTAATTTCATGTAAATACATTTGATCGCCAATGGCAGAAGCTAATGGCAACTGGCTATCACCCCGTCCGGTCGCAGAGGAATCACTCCATCCGCCAGGCCAGCCCATTCCATGATCAGAAAGGATCAATGCCACCTTATCTGCCGGATATTGCTTGAGCGCCCAGGTCGCAAAATCCACAAGGGTTTGTCCATCAGCCATATTGGCTTCACCAAGATCGGCAATCAATTGAGAGCCAACCCTGGTCAGATCATTATCCCTGGTCACCAGAAAACGCTTTGTAGTCGTCCAATTTCCATCACCTGAATAACCACCATAATATCGGTCCACCTGGGCAATTATGGTTACATTTTTTGATGAGCCAATTCGTTCTGCTTCATTCAAATCAACATAAATGTCCTGTTCCAGAACCTTGTCATCCGCATCCTGGTAAAGTAGGACAAGCCAGGTATCACCTCCAGCGGTGGATTGTGAGCC
>CALMHE010000215.1 GCA_937863865.1 uncultured Anaerolineaceae bacterium
GTTTAAGTACAGTCGCATCCAGATCACCCCTGTTGACTTATGATCAGAATGGGACTTATTCGATAACTTTATCCCTGCCTGTGGGTTATGATTTTCGTTATAAATATTCGCTTGGGGATGGATTTTGGAATGCTGAACATAAGCTAGCGGGGAATTTCCATACACGGCAAATGATTGTTCCTTCGGGTAATAATCAAGTTTATGACGACATTGAAACTTGGAAATTTGGCAGTATGGCGCCCATTACGTTTACAGTTCAAGCACCGACCAATACACCAGCATCTGATACAGTTTCCATCCAATTTCATATGGATATGATGGGGTGGACGGTGCCCATCCCCATGTGGTCACTGGGTAACAACCGATGGATGTATATTTTATATAGCCCCCTCCCAGCTGCTGAAAATATCGGATATCGATATTGCAGAAATGATCAATGCGGATTTGCGGATGACAATGCAACTGTTGGAGTTGAAACCAATGGTTATTCCATAAAACCAGGTATTTCTCCCCAGGAGATAAAAGATAACATCAATCAATGGGTATGGCTGCCAGCCGAGGAGCCATCCGTACAGGTCGTTGCGTCAGATATTGTTCCCCGAGGGACTGGATTTATGGCGGGAGTCGAATATCTTCCAATGTACAACCCAACCTGGCAGGCATATGAACCCTGGTCTTTGCAATATGTCAAGTCCATTGGTTCCAACTGGGTTGTTTTGTCTCCAACCTGGACCCAGGATGGCAATACACTCTATATTGAATCCGGAAAAGACCAATCATGGCTGGATTTGGTCCAGATCACTCAGATGGTGGAGCAAAATGGAATGAATTCCGCCATTTATCCGCGGATCCAGTTTAAGGAGCAGAATAATTATTCAATGACTGACGAGGTATGGTGGAAAGAATGGTGGAGCAATTACAGGATTATTGTCCTTCACCATGCGAGTACCGCAGTCAGGACAAATGATTCAGCCCTTATTTTGGAAGATCCAAGGCAAAGATTGGATATCGATGGGGATGCTTTATCCTGGATTACCGATCAGGATTGGATACAATTGATAGATGATGTCCGGCAAATATACACCGGCATGATCTTGTGGGAGGTGGATTACCCTTCTGACCTGAACGATCAACCCAACATAATTAATAATGTGGATGCTGTATACCTGGTCTGGTCAGCACCTCTCACAGATAAGATGAATCCGACGATACAAGAATTAACAAATGAATTTAACAGGCTGCTTGATAAAGAAATTGAGCCATTTTATCAAAAATATCAAAAACAGGTTATTTTGGTGTTGAATTACCAATCCATTGATGGATCTGCGAGCTCATGCATAGAATGGAATAGTTCCTGTTGGGAATTAACCAAACCAATTGAACCATCACAAGACATTCCGCAAATCAATCTGGATTTACAGGAACAGGCTGATATTTACAATGCTGCCCTATTGGCGATCAATAATCGACAATGGATTAATGGTTTTATTTCGTCCGGTTATTACCCGCCGGCTATATTGCAGGATAAATCAAGTTCCATTCATGGAAAACCTTCTGGTGATGTAATTTGGTACTGGTATCATAAGATGTTGTCCAGTAAACAAAATAACAATTGATTTAAGGAGATTTAGAAATGCAACAAGTTGGTTTAACCAGTAAGTTTGGTCTGGAGAATCACGGCATCCGCAACAATCGTATGGTTCATTGGAATTTTGGTCCCGCAGCCTTAATTGAGCAAGCCGTAAACAGATGTGAAGGATATTTATCTCCAGACGGAGCATTAATGGTGAATACAGGGCATCACACCGGAAGATCTCCTAATGATAAGTTCATCGTAAAGCAGGGTGATGAGAGTGATCAGTTGATCTGGTGGGGAAAGGTCAACCAGGCGATATCAGTGGATCATTTTAATCAAATCTACTCAAAGATGCTGGGATACCTGCAAAACAGGGATTTATTTGTTCAAGATTTGCAGGTCGGCGCCCATCCAGATTATGGAATGCCTAT
>CALMHE010000216.1 GCA_937863865.1 uncultured Anaerolineaceae bacterium
GCCCCCTACCAACATCCGGTCATTAACGTTGACGCCCGACCTTGATACCAGGCAACTCCACATTTCACTCCATGTGCAGGGACAGAAACAGGACGACCTTCTTGTTGAGGCAGTGGCGTATGATCAGGGCATGGAAATCGCCCGGGCTTACGCATCCCTCGGGCAACCCCTGGCAATCCCGATCATGCATCCCAAGCCCTGGAGTCCGGGCTCTCCCCACCTGTATGACCTGACTGTAAAATTATTGAAAGATGGCAAACCGGTTGACGAGATTTGCAGTTATTTTGCCATGCGCTCCTATCGCCTGGGGCTGGATTCGAGGGGACACACCCGGTTTGAACTGAACCATGAACCTATTTTCCTGTATGGTCCACTTGACCAGGGATATTTTCCGGATGGTTTGTACACGGCTCCCACTGATGAAGCCCTGCGGTTTGATATTGAATACACCCGGAAACTGGGCATGAACATGATCCGCAAACATGTCAAAGTGGAGCCGGCAAGGTGGTACTACTACTGTGATCGATTGGGAATGATCGTCTGGCAGGATATGCCAAACGGGGGTAAACCCGTAGGCAATTTACTCTCCAGTCTGTCAAAAGGAATGAACTACAACGAAAATGACGAAATGCGATTGCGAAAGGCGGGAAGAAATGATCATGAGAACCGCTATCAATTTGAAAATGAATTGCATGGGATGATTCAGCATCTCTACAATTTTCCATCCATTGCAGTCTGGGTACCTTTCAATGAGGGTTGGGGACAATACCAGAGTAAAAGGATTACCAAATTAATCAAAACATGGGATCCAACCCGTCTGGTCGATTCTGCCTCCGGGTGGTACGACCAGGGAGCAGGCGATTTTGAGAGTTGGCATATATATAACATCACCCTGCGCCGTGGAAAGCCAAAATCAAAACGCGCATTCGTAATATCAGAATTTGGCGGCTATAGTTTGAAAATCAAAGACAGGTTATGGAATCCCAAGAAAAATTTTGGTTATAAGTTTAATAAATCATCCATTGAATTGACTCAAGCCTATATCAACCTGCTTGAGAATGAGTTAATGCCGCTCATTCCCCAGGGATTGACAGCGGCAATTTATACTCAAATCACGGACGTGGAGATGGAGATCAATGGATTTCTGACCTATGACAGGGAAGTGGAGAAATTCACCAAATCCGAAATTGTGCCGGTTCATGAAAATCTGACCAAAAAATGCATCCTGTCCTGAATATTTCTAAATTTTTTCTGCCGTTACCAGCCAGCTATGGGGCATTCCTGGCATATCCACCGGATATACTGGTAATACCCATCGGTTAAAATTCACCCCCGGATGACCGCCCTGCGTTATAAAGGCAGACCACCCCATTGAACCTAATAAACCGATTGGATCATCCATTGTACCAATCCAGGGTGCTCCCAGGCGGGCTTGCATCTCCAGCCAGGGTTTGGTGTAAGTTGATTTCAATACTTCACTGTTGATGATATCAAATCCCATCCAGCTTCCCGGCGATGCAAGCTTTGTGACCTCTTTCAGGACGGAATCAATTTGGGAGGGATCAAGATAGAAAAGGAATCCCTCCAATAACCATATCGAAGGTTGATCAGGTTGAAAACCCTCGCTTTCCAATGCCTTCCCCCATGATTCCTGGATATATACACCTACCGGATGACGTTCACAACGAGGTTTCACCTCTTTCGATTTCATTACCTCTTCTTTATACTTTAATACAAAAGGCTGATCCAGTTCATACACCCGCGTACCATCCATCCAATGCAATCGCCAGCAGCGTGTGTCCAGACCAGCTCCCACCAAAACAACCTGTCTGGCTTGATGATCCGATGTGACTCTCAGGAGAAATTCATCAAAATATCGTACCCGCACCACAATGGGGATTACACTTTCGGAGGAACGATCCACAATCCATTTTGCTCCTTCCTCCCCGGCGAGATCAATTGCCCAGGGATCGTTAAAGAGACGATCCTCCCGGCTGCTTTCCCTTCCCCTTACTGCTGCCATCCACTTGGCAGTATTTGCCAGCAT
>CALMHE010000217.1 GCA_937863865.1 uncultured Anaerolineaceae bacterium
ACCGAATCATTGGCGCATTGACAGGTGCCTTTGTCCCGCTTCTGATTGCCATTCTTTTTTATCATCCGCCCGAACCCGGAAACCCTTTTTTCTTCATCTCCATGTTAACAGCTGCGCTTGGTTTTTTCCTTCCTGATTTATTTACATTGGGCGGTTCCAGGCAATCAGCATAAACCAGGATGTTATGGCTTGACATCCAAGCCGCAAAGATGCTCGGAGAGTTCCCACAGCCGGCGGGCGGAATCCCCATCCAGCGCCCGGGGGAAGGGTTTAAGCGGATGTCCATGTTTCCAGTAAACCTCATTGGAATCCTGGATGGAAGGTTCGGTCAGTAAATATACAATGCCCAGGGCGGATTCATGCGGCATGATACCCTTTCTGCGCCGCAATCCCCAAACCAGCCGGGCAATACCGGGATTGCCCTTCATCCCGATATCGGTCCGTACAAGCCCGGGGTTGGCTGCATATGCCCGTACGGTTGAATCAGCTCCCAGACGGTGGTTAAGTTCCACTGTAAACAGGATATTGGCGAGCTTGGTATTGGCGTAAGCCAGCAGGGAGAAATAACAATGCCGGAGTTGTGGATCGCGCCAGAAAATTCTCCCATGACGATGAGTACCGGAACTGACCGTCACCACCCGTGCGGTGGGAGCTCGTTTCAACAAGGGCAGCAGGAGGTTGGTCAGCAAAAAGGGAACCAGGTGATTGACTGCCCACTGCATCTCCACACCCTCGGAGGTTAGTTTCAACTGAAAGGGCACAGTGGCAGCGTTGTTGATCAATCCATCCAGATATATTTTTCCCTGCAGGGTCAGAACATTATGAATATCAATGACCAGCTTCCGGATATTGCTCTGCAGGCTCAGATCTGCAACCAGATATCTGACGGATGCATCCGACCTCAGGTTATACAGATGCTCCTCCGCCTGCTGGCAGCGATCCTGTGAGCGTCCAATCCCGATGACAAAGGCGCCTTGCTGGACGAGGATTTCGGTGATTGCCAGACCGATACCCGAGGTGGCGCCGGTGACGATGTAGTTTTTTCCTGTGAGGTTGTCGTCCATGTTGATTCCCTGATTATTCAATATGAAATCCGGCTGGGTTAATTCCCACCGTGCAGGCATCTGATTTTTATTGATACAGGCAGTGAAAAACCTGTGGAGAAGGGAGTCGTTTGTCTCTGATTTATCCGAAATATGCAGCACAAGGATGCCGGTTGATTGGCACACCGGCAGGTTTCAACCGGGTGCCGGAGGAATATTAATCCATGACCCGGGACAAGTTAAATGTACAAATCGCGCTTGTTGTAACGCCAGTATGCAGCCGTCACACAGACAATGATGATGGCGATCGAGATCATCAGGAAGGTGGCATCCATCCTGCCGTTCTGGAATAATTCGAGGGCGTCAAAATATTTAAAGGGGGTGAAATATTTTAGAAAATCCAGGTTTTCCTTCATACTGGAGAGGACGGATAAAAAGTACGTTCCCAGGATGACTGCAACAGCGGTTGAGCCGGAACGTTTGTAATTCTGCATGGCGCATCCCAGCAGCAAACCGAAGGCAAGGAAGATCATTTCAATCACAAACATCGCCCGCATCTGAAGTGCCAGAAAGTCATAGAAAGCTTTGTCAGGCGTGTATTGGCGGACATTCAGGATGGATACCACCCAGGTAATCAACACAAAAGCAACACAGTTGACAAAGGCGGATAATGCTTTGGCGGTAATAACCCGGCTGCGCGACACCGGCAGTACCAGTGAAAACTCAACCGTTTTATCACGCTCCTCCTTGGAGATCATGTCGCTGCCCCACATGGCAGCTGCAATGGCGCCCATCAGGCTGAAGTAAATGAACATAACGCCATAAAATCCACTCAAGGTGGTCAGGTTGAAGGCACGAATACTAAAAGCATCCAAAAAAGCCGGTGGCAGGGCGTCCAGCATGGACATCATTTCAGGATTGTTATAAAAAGCGGAGAATTTCGCGGTAGCGATAAAGATCAATAACGTGAGGATGACGCACCAGATCACCAGCGATTTGGCGCCAGCTTTTAATTCACGCAGAAAGATGTTCACCATGCACCTCCTTAAGACACCGCTGGAATGTCACGATGGATGTACAACCAGTAACTGGCGACCAGCGAAACCAGGCTGACAGCCAGGTTAAGCAACACCAACGGCGTGTCAAAGGTGCCATGTTGAATGATATATGCCGGGTCCAGATGCTTGAAGGGTGTGAGATATTCCAGTTTCACATCCGCAAACAAACCGCTGAAGGCGCTCAAAACATACATGCCGAAACCCAGACCAAGTCCATACGGGGTGACATTGCGGATCCGCCTGACCACCAGGGAGACGATCAGTCCGACGCTCAAGAAAAAGAGCTGGAAGATCAGGACACCCGACAGCAGGAGAGCCAGCCTGCCCGCATCGTATTCATGTTCACCATGAAAAAGCTGCATGGCTGTAAAGCCGCTCACCCAAACGACCAGGTTGGTGATGATCAAGCTGGTCAACACGGCAAGCAGTTTGCTGTTCATCACCTGGTCGCGGCTGACCGGTTTACTCAGCAGGAAATCCGCGGTTAATTCACTCTCTTCGATGGAAACCAATCCAAAACCATAATTCCCTGCCTGGATTGCCAGGCAAAGCTGGACGAAGATGAGGATGAAACCAAAAAATCCCAATGCTGATGACAGATCCAAGGTATTCAAGCCAAAGGCGGATCGAAACTCCGGAGGAAAATTTTCCATCATTTGGTTAACCATGGCAGCCTCACCGGAAAATGCTGGAAAGAGGGAGAAGAAGACCATGATCATTGAGATTACCGCCAGCGACCAGCTGATCACCGATCTGATCCGGGAACGAAACTCATGTCTGTAGATGTTTTTATTCATGGCTGATGCCTATTCGTAATAATGCATGAATATTTCTTCCAGTGTCGGTTCTTCGATGGATACATCAGTGACCTGCAGGCTGCTGATTTTCTGCAGAACGGAATTGATATCACCCTTGAAGAAGAAATGCAGGGTCCCATCCTCAGTTTGGATGTTGGTCACCCCGGGCAGATCAAAGGTGGCAGGAATCAAGCCGTCTGCGGTTACGCGCACCTTCTTATAGTGGTTTTGCTGTAGGTTGACAATATCTGAGAT
>CALMHE010000218.1 GCA_937863865.1 uncultured Anaerolineaceae bacterium
CATTAATTTTAATCCGGGAAGGATCCGGAGAATTTACAAAATCAACCAGCTGCATTCCAGCGCCATAGTTTTCAGCCAGCATATCCAGATAATCCGTTAAAAAAGGAAAATCCTTCTGCCCCCATAATGCATTGGCTATTTTCAATTGAAAAGCATCTTTTTCATCTTCACCGGCAGTCTTCTCCCGTGAAGCCAGTGATTGATCCAGTTTATTAAAAGCGGCATGATACCTTTCCTGTGTCAGGCTGGTCTGTAATACCTGAGCCATTTGTTCCTCAGTTGTGGTGCGGGCTCCCCCATAAGTCATCGCCAGTGCACTGGATATGCTGTAGGGAGAGAAAAACAGGTTTTCCTGTGATTTGATCAGTTCCTGATACAAATCAAGCGTAAATTTATGGTTCCCTGAGATGAACTCCTGCCAATCTTTTTGCTCCACAATAGGATTGGTCTCGCGCGGGTGGTTGGATTTAGCTTCAACATTGTCAGTGAACAAATGGCATCCTGCCGTCGAGAAAACCAGGATGGCAGCCATTAAGATATAGAAATATTTCATCAATTTTTTCATCTTCATCCTCCTTTCAATACATCGTTATGACGTACGTTTCCAGGGTCATGTTCCCAATTCTCTTGCCATCCGGATAATTTTATTGTATCCTTCAACCCGATGAATTCCTGGATTACTCTCGCCATCGTCTCCATTACTTATTTTGGGATTGCTCTTGGATATTTTCCAAAACTGCAATCCAATCGGACGACCATTACCCTGATCGGGGTCGGTATTTTACTGCTCGCGGGGCAGATTTCCTTTAAGGATATTGGGAATTTCCTAAATCTTGATACACTAATTCTCCTCTTCAGCATGATGATCATCAACGCCAATTTACGTCTGGCAGGTTTTTTTGGACTGGCAGGAAATGCATTATTGAGAATTACCCGAAACCCCCGCAGGTTTCTTGCCTTGGAAATATTTCTGATGGGAGTGTTAAGTGCATTGTTCTTAAATGATACAATTTGCCTGATTTTTACCCCTTTCCTGCTCGATCTTCTCCTCGCGATTGGGCGCAATCCCATACCCTACCTGATTGCCCTTGCCACATCCGCTAATGTCGGCTCCGTGGCAACACTCACCGGCAATCCGCAAAATATGATCATTGGAATTACCTCCGGCATATCATATGTTGATTTTGCAGCTTCACTCACACCCATTGCCCTGATTTGTCTGGGGGTTGTTTGGGTTGTACTGGTCCTGTTATATCCATCCGAGTTCAATCAGACCAACGGATTCACTATTGCCCCGACCGTGCGGGTGCGATATTATCCATGGTTGTTGTATAAAACATTGGCAGTTATTCTGCTCCTGCTGATCGCCTTCCTGGCTGGAGTCCCCATTGCTTTGGCGTCATTTATCGCTGCCTGCATCCTGCTCATTACCCGGCGGGTACGACCAGAGAAGGTTTTCGCAGAAATCGATTGGAACATTCTGGTATTTTTCGCAGGTCTGTTCATCATCACCGGGGCATTAGAAGCCAGCGGATTGATCAACCGTCTGATGCAGGCAACCGACCTGCCCGGGAAAATGAACGCCTGGAATTTTTCAGCCGTGGCGGTGGTTTTATCCAACCTGGTTTCAAATGTCCCCGCTGTATTGCTTTTAAAGCCGGTTGTAACACATTTGATGGATCCCCGGGCTGGTTGGCTGGCTCTGGCAGCGGCATCCACCCTGGCAGGCAACCTGACCCTGCTTGGATCGGTGGCAAATCTCATTGTCGCTGAAATCGCAGGGAGGCGCAGGGTGGTGCTGGCTTTTTGGGAATATACCAGGGCAGGCGCAATCATCACTCTGATTACGGTGTTAATCAGCACAATCTGGATTGCGATTTTTATCTGGTAATCCGCACCCTTGCCTGCGTGTTGATTATTCCACCACCGGGATCGGTTTCTTCTGACGATCCAGGAAAAGCGAAACCACTCCACCAGTCACTGCCAGAATGGCGCTGAATAAATAAACCACAAGATAGCTTCCGCTTACATCGACCAGCCAGCCTGAAAAAACTGCTCCCAATGCTCCACTGGAGAAAATAAATCCAAGTACCAGACCGGAAGCCATCGCCCCCCCTCCCGGAGCCAGGCGCTGCCCTAATACCACCAGGGAACTGTAAATGGCGCCCATTAAAGCACCCGCCAGGAAAAGCATGGCATACCAGACATACCCAATTTCAACGACATTCATCAAATACAAGGGGAATCCAGCCAGCAGCAGTCCGCCGGCGATTACCGGACGCATGCCAATTTTATCGGCTGTGGGACCACCAATCAGGTTGCCAATTGCAGTTCCAGCCAGGAATAAGGCTGCCAGCATCCCGTAAAAACTGGCAGGATGTCCCAAATCTGACATGTGCTTGGGCATAAAAGTAACAATGTTTTGTTGGATCCAGGATTGAAAAGCTGCCACAGCCACCAAAGCCACCGCAGACCACCAGAACAAGCGCGGTCGGACAGGAGCTCTGCTTGGACGATCGGCAGGAATGGTTCGTTCCACCTTTGGGAGTGATTTCAGTGCTCTTTGAACAAAAATGGTTGCCGGTATCGTCAGAAAAATCAAGAACAATAAACCGGTATCACCCCATTTGGAAAGCAACACCCCGCCAATCAACGGACCAAAAAAGAAGCCGAGTTGTCCAAATAGAAAAAAGAAGGATGCTGCAGTTGATTCCCTCCCGGCGAGTAGGGAACGTCCGATCAAAGTCGCCTGGCTGACCCCGGCTGGGTGGAACATGCCGGCTCCCAGGTTGGCAAGGACAAACAATGGCACGGCTGCCTGGATGGGTAAAATAATGGAAAGGGAATAAGTAAGTGCAATCCAGATGATCGATAATACGATCATCTTGCGGGGTCCAAATTTATCCGCAAGCCAGCCAAAGATGGGTTGTGTTAATCCAGCGGTCATCACTGCTGCGGTGGTGACTGCTCCCAACATGGTATTGGTTAAACCCAAAGGTTCGCTTAGGAAAGTCAGATAAATGGAGCGCTGACCGATATAAAGGTCAGTCATCAAATGGCTGAAAACAATTGCAAAAAAAGGTGCATTCAATAAGATCGCTGCACCTGTTTTGTAATGACGTTGATTCTCAACGGTAGATGTCATGATTTCGTATCCACTGATAAACAGAATCGGGTAAATAATAACGATATGGCAGACCAGCCCGGATCCGATGGCGGATATCCTGGGCAGAAATTTCAATCAAGGGAGTCTCCACAAATCGAACTTTTTTTAGCAAACCCGGCAGGGTGACCTCCAATTCTGACAGATTAATTTCTACATCAGGACGGTGCATAACCCCAATTTCATCACATGCAGCAATAAATTGTTGCGGCTCATGCCAGGTTGGCAGATCGCGCAGGGAATCACCACCCATCAGGTAGATCAGTTCTGTATTCGGATAATGTTTTGCCAGCAACCTGACAGTCTCCACCGCATAATGTGGTCCTGGTCTGTCCATTTCAACCCGGGAGATGCTGAACCCAGGATCGTCACCCAGGGCTGCCTGCAGCATGGCGAGTCTGTTCTCCAATGGAGAGATGGTCTGCCCTTGCTTATGGGGAGGATTTGGCGTCAGGATCCACAGCACCCCATCCAGATCCAACTGATGAAGGCACTCGGCAGCCAGGATCAAATGACCCAGGTGGGGCGGATCAAAGGTTCCACCAAATAATCCAAGGCGCATTGTGAATTTCCTTTCTTAAGGAAAATCTGGCTTATTCCTGCCATTCCAACTCATATTCACCAATGAAAACCGTGTCACCTGGTTGGACGCCAGCCTTGCGTAATGCTGCTTCCACACCCAGTCTCTCCATCAGCCGTTGAAAACGCCGGACTGATCCTTCATATTCCCAGAAGGTCATGGCTGCGGCTCGTTCAATGGCATCACCCTCAACCCGCCAGGATCCTTCGTTCTCCCGTCGGATGGAAAAATCCGTGGGATCAGGTGTGACTGCCGGACGATAGACCGGCACTTGAGTCGTTGGCTGCGGCTCGGGAGCAGTCCGCAATAATTCCACGGCTTGCCAGAGTAAATCCCTCAGGTTGGTGCGTGCCATCGCTGATATCGGATACACCTCCACCCCCCTGGCATTCAACTGGGCTTTGACATCCTTCCAGCGATCCTGAACCTCAGGTAAATCCATTTTGTTAAAAACCACAATTTGGGATTTTTCTCCCAACGCTGGATCAAACAGTGCCAGTTCATTATTTGTCTGACTATAATCTGCCACGGGATCCTCAGCCAATCCATCGAGAATGTGAATCAGGACGCGCGTCCGCTGCACATGGCGTAAAAATGCATCCCCCAACCCCACACCTTGATGAGCACCCTCAATCAAGCCGGGAATATCAGCCAGGATCAACTGCGTATCCAGGTCAAGTTCTGCCACGCCCAGGTTTGGCTCCAGGGTGGTGAATGGATATTCAGCTATTTTGGGTCTGGCATTGGTCACTGCTGCCAAAAGGCTGGATTTGCCTGCATTGGGTACACCCACCAAGCCGACATCAGCAATTAATTTCAACTCGAGGCGGATGGTAAATTCCTGGGCAGGTTCGCCTTTTTCCGCCATCCGCGGCGCCTGGTTGCGCGGGCTGGCAAAATGTTGATTGCCGCGCCCACCGCGCCCGCCCTTGCACACCCGAAAGCGGAATCCCGGTTCCACCAGGTCCGCCAATAATTCAGCAGTGGCATCGTTGTAAATAAGGGTCCCGGGCGGGACAAGGATTACCAGATCATCTGCAGATTTGCCAGTCATATTATTGATGCCGCCCTTGGCACCATCCCGGGCAATAAATTTGGTTTTTCTTCGAAAAGAGGATAATGTATTCATCCTGGGCTCCACCTGCAGGATTACATCCCCCCCGCGCCCTCCATCACCTCCATCCGGTCCACCCCGGGCGACGTACTTTTCTCGGTGAAAGTGCACAAAACCATCTCCACCCTTGCCGGAGCGTAAATAAACTATTGCCTGATCAATGAACATCCTGCCCAACCATTTCTTCTACTTCCGATCCCGGTAAACACTTATTTCATAAACTTTTGAGAGTATACCAGAAAACAGGGACCAGGAGGTTCTCCTGATCCCTGTCACACGTACAGTCCAGTGAGGAATCCCGATCAAATCATTGATCGCAGATTCAACAAAGTTATTTGCCGAATTTTGCCTTTAGAATGTCTTCCAATGTCGGTTGACCAATCTCCTGGAGTTCGTAGCGGACACGCTGCATTGGTTTGCGAACTTTGAGGATGCGGGTCAAATCAATCGGCGTACCAGAAATCACCAGGTCCACATCAGCGCGGTCGATGGTCTTTTCAAGGTCGCGGGTTTGCTTTTCGCCATAACCCATGGCAGGCAGAATGGGACCGGTTTTGGGATATTTCTTATAGGTGTCAGCAATGGTTCCGACAGCAAACGGGCGGGGATCGACAATTTCGCCAGCGCCAAAGCGGCGGGCAGCCACCCAACCAGCACCATAAGCCATTTCTCCGTGAGTCAGTGTGGGACCATCCTCGATAACCAGGACGCGCTTGCCGCGAATGGCTTCCGGATCATCCACAAACAATGGTGAAGCTGCCTCGATGATGGTTGCCTTGGGATTGATTCTGGAAATATTATCCCGCACCTGGGTGACGGCATCATGGTCTGCGGTATCCACCTTGTTGATGACAAATACATCCGCTGCCCAAATATTGGTTTCACCAGGATGGTAGGAAACTTCGTGACCCGGACGGTGGGGGTCGGCGACCACAATTGCCAGATCAGGAACATAGAACGGGAAGTCATTGTTTCCACCATCCCAAAGAACGATGTCCACTTCCTGCTCTGCCTGGCGCAGAATGGCTTCATAATCCACACCGGCATAGACGATCACACCGTTGTCAATGTGCGGTTCATATTCCTCACGCTCTTCAATGGTGCACTCGTGGTAATCCAGGTCTGCATAGGTGGCGAAGCGCTGTACTTTTTGCTTGACCAGATCGCCATAGGGCATTGGGTGACGGATCGCTGCGACCCGGTAGCCCATTTCCCGTAAAACCTCCGAGACACGGCGGGTGGTCTGGCTCTTGCCGGAACCAGTGCGGACTGCACAGATGGAAATCACTGGTTTGGTGGACTTCAACTGGGTTGTGTGCTGTCCCATCAAACGGAAATCAGCACCGGCAGCATTGACCATTGAAGCCTTGTGCATGACAACTTCGTGGGGAACATCGCTGTAAGCGAAAATGACCTGTTCCACATTGTGTTTCTTAATAAGATCCAGCAGATCGCTTTCCGGATAAATCGGAATTCCTTCAGGATAGAGGGAACCCGCAAGTTCAGCCGGGTAGCGGCGACCCTCGATATTCGGGATCTGGGTTGCTGTGAACGCCACAACATCGTAGTCTTTATTGTCACGGAAAAAAACATTGAAGTTGTGGAAATCGCGCCCTGCGGCGCCCATTATGAGAGTACGAATGGCCATACAGACACTCCTTAAATATGTGAAATGATCTTCACATCGCTTGTGGGGCTGTGATGCCCAGCAAAGCCAGACCGTTTGCAAGGGTCTGGCGGGTTGCCATAACCAGACGCAGACGTGTGGAACGCAACGGTTCCTCTGCTGATAAAACTGGACACTGTTTGTAAAAATCGTTAAATGCCCGCGCCAATTCAAAGAGCCAGTTGGAAATTCCCAGCGGGCTTAAATCTGTTGCACTGCGTTGAACTTCACTTTGAAACCGGGATATCAGATCAACCAGGACAATTTCCGGTTCGACAAGTTCCACCTGCAAAGGGGTTGATCCGGGTACATCAGCACCTGCCTTGCGTAAAATGCTGTTTGCCCGGACATAGGCATATTGGATATATGGGGCTGCCTGACCTTCGAAATTCAAGGCGGTGTCCCAATCAAAAGTCACAATCTTGGTGTTTTCGCGCGCAGCCATCGAATAGCGTATGGCGCCAAGCGCCACCGCCTTTGCCACATCCTGCTGTGCTTCCTGAGGCAAATCCGGGTTTTTAACTTTCACAATATCCAGCGCTCGGTTGGTCGCATCGCGGATTAAATCCTCCAACAACACCACCGTACCCTCACGGGATGCCATCGCCACATTCCCCGGCAGGCTGACCAGTTCATAGGGAATATGCTGGCAGCGGTTTGCCCAGGGAAAACCCGCCAAATCCAGGGTTTTAAAAACCTGCTGGAAATGCAATGATTGACGAACATCCACCACATAGAGGGATTTTTGTAAATCGGGATAATCCTGGAATTTCCGTACTGCCAGCGCCATATCTTCGGTGGCATACAAAGCAGTCCCATCGGAGCGCAGGATGACCAGTACCCGATATTTGTCCGTTCTGGAACCAAGCAATTCATCCAGCTTGACAATCACCGGACCATCCGGGCGTTCATCCCTGGCAATGCCGCGCTCGATTAATTCGTTCACAATTTGCTTGCCATCTTCTTCCACCATGCTGTTGAAGTAATACACATCAAAGTGGATGCCAAGAAGATCGTACATTTCCTTAAAGCCATCCAGTGACCACTGGCGGGTTTCCTGCCAGAGCCGGATG
>CALMHE010000219.1 GCA_937863865.1 uncultured Anaerolineaceae bacterium
GGGTGTCTGATGGGGGTCGCAACTCATATCACACCCTTATGGGTGCAACATCTTAACTTTCCCTGTCCTTGCTTGGGGTGTCTGATGGGGGTCGCAATTCATATCACACCCTGATGGGTGCAATATCTTGACATTCCCTGTCCTTGCTTGGGGTGGCTGACGGGTTCGTAACCCATATCACACCCTGATGGGTGCAATACCTTAACTTTCCATGTCCTTGCTTGGGGTGGCTGATGGGGGTCGCAACCCATATCACACCCTGATGGGTACAATATCTTGACTTTCCCTGTCCTTGCTTGAGGTGGCTGATGAGGTCACAACCCATATCACACCCTGATGGGTGCAACATCTTGATTTTCCCTTTCTTTGCTTGGGGTGGCTGATGGGGGTCGAACCCACAACATCTTGATCCACAGTCAAGCGCTCTGCCATTGAGCTACAGCCACCATGAACCCGCTGATTCTATCATACGGCTTACTCTTGCGCAAGCCTGCCCTTAATCCATGCCACAGCATCAGACTGGGAAAAAGTCACTTGTTCCCGCACGGACAAATCCTTGATGGTCACCTGACCAGATAAATCCTCGTCAGGTCCAAGAATCGCAACGAACCGGGCTCCAATTCGATCGGCATACTTGAATTGTTTGGGCAGCTTAGCCAATTCAGGGTACATCGCTGCGCCTACACCTGCATTTCGTAACATGGCGCAGAATTTAAAAGTCCCTGTCATTCGAGCTTCATCAAAAAGGGTAACCAATACCGGTGCTGTTGCCGGCTGATATGCAGGGATTAATCCGTATTTCTCAAGGACCAATCCGATCATCACATCACCCATCGCGAAACCAACGCCCGGCAATGGATCACCGCCTACATCCGCCACCAGATTGTCGTAATGCCCGCCACCCAGGATTGCTCGCCCCTCCAGGTCCAGTTCGCGGGCTTCAAAGACAATCCCCGTGTAATAATCCAGTCCACGGATAATGGAGGCATCAAAATGTACATATTCTGACAAACCCATCGCTTCCAGGGCGATGAAAAATCGCCTTAATTCCTCAGATTGCTTCCAGAGTTCGGAATTCTTCATCAAACCCTTCAAACCATCCAATTGCCTGGAATTTAACCCAATTTCAAGACCGTATGAATCCCATTCTTCCGGGCGCATTTTGTCACGCCGATCTATCAACCGGTTTACCACGGGTCGAATTTCAGAAACGATATCCAAACCTGCCATGGCTGAATCCATCAAACGGCGGTTGTTCACTTGAATGCCCACCTGCCGGGAGGATAAACCAACAGCCTTAAAAAACGCCGCACAGATCGTTACCAATTCAGCATCACATTCGGGTGAACTGGGTCCAATTAAATCGATATTCCACTGGAAAAATTCCCGGGTTCGCCCTTTCTGTGGACGTTCATAGCGCCAGAACGGACCAAACGACCACCACCGGAGAGGGAAGATCAACTCCCTCTGTTTCTGTGCGACCATCCGTGCCAGTGAAAGTGTCAGTTCCGGGCGAAGTGTAATTAAATCACCACCCCGGTCAGGGAAAACAAAAGCCTGTTCTTTCACCAACTCTTCACCAGATTTTGCCGCATAGAGATCCAGTTTCTCTATGAAGGGTGCTTCATATTCCTGATAACCGTATGATTCTGATACCCTGCGAATGATTCCATACAACCAGGACCGCACCGCCATGTCCTGGGGATATAAATCACGAGTTCCTTTAACTGAGGGGATAATTCCTTTCATGCCAATTCCTATTCTTTTCTTATTACAGTTCCCTGTTGAAATCAAATTATAAATCATATAACCTGGAACAAAGCCCCGACAACCAATATCATTCTGGTACAGGCGGATTATCAACCTTCAACCATGACTTTCTACATGCATTATACAAAGAATTGCCTGTGTTTGATAAAACCGGGGCACAAGATCGTCCAGGTTGGGGTAAAATAAATCGGTATTCTATTAACAGTGATGGATCATAAATACTGTACGGTGGATGGGTGCATGAATATAAAACAAATCATTAAAATGATCGATGGAAAATTAATCAATCAATCGGCTGATTTGAACAGGGTGGTTAAAGGAGGATGTGGCGCTGATTTAATGAGTGATGTACTGGCATCCATCCAACCGGATGCGGTATTGTTGACTGGTCTATGCAACCCCCAGGTGATCCGCACTGCCCAGATGGCAGATGTGGCAGCTGTAATTTTGGTGAGGGGAAAACAACCTCATCCCGAGACAATTGATCTTGCTGAACGTGAGGGAATCCCACTGATATCCTCACCCTATGGAATGTTTGAGTTATGCGGGCGGCTTTATGAAGCAGGCTTGCAGAGCCTGGAATTACCTCTTCTTGATGAGAATGGCTATTATACTGAGGATTAAAGGATAACCAGACATGGACGGTACGCCGCGGCGCAACCGTGTAATCTCCGACCAGGAAGCTGAACATATCAGCCGCCAGGAGGAGCTTGCATATGAAATCAAAATTGAGCAGGTCATGTCTGCCAATCCGTTTATTTTCACCTCCAGTCAAACCATGCGGGAGGCGACTGTCACCCTGCGTCAGATGCGAATTTCCGGTGCACCTGTCCTGCATGATGGCGAATTGGTGGGCGTTATCAGCATTGAAGATGTCATCCGCAGCTTGATCGAATCAGATCCGGATGCACCGGTAACAAGGTATATGACCACCAAGGTGATCTCGATACTTGCCAGCGATCCTGTTGTGGATGCAATAAAAATCTTTGTCAGTTCAAAACTGGGTCGGTTGCCGGTTGTCAATCACGATGGAAAACTGGTCGGAATTATCACCAAAGGTGATATCACCCGTGGTTTACTTAAAGCCATTCAACAGGAAACTCTGGAAGAGGAGATGCGTCGATACCGGGCTCGTCGAATCTTCGAGGATATTGAATCCGACCGAACCAGTTTAATCCTGCGATACACCATTAAAGCAGACGATTTTACTCATGGAGGATCGGCTTCCAGCCGGATAAAACGGGCACTTCTCCGTTTGGGTGCCAGTCCCCAAATTGCCCGCCGGGCTGGTATTGCAATTTACGAAGCGGAGATGAATCTGATCATCCATACCACCCAGGGGGGCGTCATTCGTGTGGAGATTGAACCGCATCAGATATCCATTGATGCCTATGATTATGGACCAGGCATTCCCAATGTTCAGCAAGCCATGAAACCTGGTTACTCCACCGCAAGTGAACATGTTCGCGAGCTGGGATTTGGGGCTGGCATGGGATTGATCAATATTGCACGCTGCACCGATTCGATGTCATTGGAATCAGTTGTTGGCAAGGGCACACGATTGCGCATTAAAATCCTTCTCCCCCAGGAGGAAGCCATGGGAGAAGGTCCAGCACCCAAGGAGGCAACACAATGAATCTTCAAACCATCATTGATCAGCTTGAATTGAATGTACTTACCGAGAAAAAAAATTTTTTGTCGATTAACTCAGATTTTGGTTACACATCTGATTTATTAAGTTGTGTCATGGCAGGTGCACCCCACGGGGGGATTTGGATCACCTTGCAGGCACATGCCAACATTATCGCAATTGCTCATCTGCTGGATCTCGCTGCGATCATCATCACCGAGGATGCCATCCCTGATCCGGCAGTCATCGCAAAAGCCAATGAAGAAGGCATCACAATCCTTGCCACACCCCAACCCACCTTTTGGGCTGTTGGAAAACTTTGGGAACTTGGATTAAGGGACAGTTAAACCCGGGTCGGCATGAAAACCTACCGCGCTGAACTTCACATCCACACTGTCCTTTCTCCATGCGCTGAGGTGGAGATGATTCCTCCTTTAATAATCCAACAGGCATTGGAAATTGGGCTGGATCTCCTGGCAATAACTGATCATAATGCATCTGCGAATATTCCTGCTGTGATGGAAGCAGCAAAAGGTACGAATCTGGTCGTCCTGCCTGGCATGGAAATTCAGACCCGCGAGGATGTTCACAACCTGTGCCTGTTCGACACACTGGATCAAATCGATGAATTTCAACGATGGGTGGATCAATCACTCCCCAACCTGGAAAACCATCCTGATTTTTTTGGAGAACAATTCGTTGTGGATTCCACTGGTGACTATATTCGTTCTGAAACGCGTCTGCTGGCTACTGCTGTCAATGTCTCATTGGATGACACCTGGAAACAGGTGATCTCATTGGGTGGGATGATGATCCCTGCACACGTTAACCGCAAATTATATGGCTTGATCAACAGCCTGGGTTTTGTCCCCCCACACATCCCTTTTGATGCCCTGGAATTATCACGACACTTGCATCCCAGCCAGGCAGTGAAATCTTTACCCATGCTGGCGGGGTACTCCTTGATTCAAAATGGAGATGTTCACCGGTTGGATGAATTTTTAGGTGCACTCCAATTACGATTGGAACTACCAACCATATCAGAAATCCGCAAGGCATTCCACAATCAGGATGGACGCCAGTTTTCAATTTTGAATGTACCTAATTAATACCTTTTGTCTCTTGTTTGGACACTTGGCACGCTTATGAATGACATTTGATAATTGACCGTTTCAATGGGGAAAGGGTAAACTCAGTACGGTTAGAATTATGCCTGTTGCTCGCCAGTAAATTACATTTAATTAATGGAGAAGTTCATGGTAAACCCTCAAGAAAAAGTCATTAACAACGATCCATTGAAAAATCCCGAAATGGTAGCCATCATTGATGAAATCATTGATGCCAACCGCGAAATCCCCGGGGCAACCATGGTCGTCCTAAATGAACTGCAAAATAAAATTGGCTTTATTTCCGAACCCATGCAGCGCTATGTAGCCAAAAAACTCCATGTACCTGTCAGCCAGGTTCATGGTGTGGTTTCGTTCTATTCCTTTTTTACGACTCAACCACGCGGAAAACATACCATTAAATTCTGCATGGGAACTGCTTGTTATGTGGGTGGCACTCCCCAGTTGATCGAAAAAGCCAAACAGCTCCTGGGAATCGATGCCGGACAAACCACTCCCGATGGGGAAATAACATTGGAAGTATGCCGTTGCGTCGGCGCATGCAGTCAAGCCCCCGTCATCGTGGTGGATGAAAATGTCCACGGACGTGTCCGTCCCAACAAATTCCCGCAAATAATTCGATCCGTTCAAACCAAGGAATCCTGACAGGACAATTGTGAGAGAACTTTCCCTGCATCTGCTGGATATTTCTGAGAACAGCGTGGCAGCTCACGCTGACCTGATACACATCGCTGTACATGAATCCCTGATGGAAGATTACCTTTTTATCAGGGTGGAAGACAACGGCAGGGGTATGGATGCAGACACTGTTCAAAAAGTTCTTGATCCTTTTTACACGAGCCGCACAACCCGGAAAGTTGGTTTGGGGCTTCCTCTTTTAAAGGCGGCAGCAGAAAGCTGCAATGGTTACCTGACCATTAAATCCCAACCGGGGATCGGTACCTGTGTGGAGATTAAATTTCAACACAGCCATGTGGACCGAATGCCTCTGGGGGATCTCGCCTCAACCTTTCTGACTTTGGTCATCTCTGCTCCTGAAATTCACTGGTTATTTGAATATCAGGTCGATGACCACATTTTTACATTTGACAACCAGCCCGTCATGGAGCAATTGGATGGTGTTCCTCTCACGGAACCCATCATCCTGAACTACATTCGTGAATTAATCGAGGGCGGGGTTCATAGTATTCAACCCGTCACCTCGATGATCTAATAACCCATCCTGATATTGATAGGAGAGTAAACAATGCCTACTGTGAAAAGCCTGGAAGATTTGAAGAGAATTCGGGAAGAAGCGCTGCAGAAACGCCAGGTAAAAGCCGCTTCTGGTGAGATACATATCACAGTCGCCATGGGCACTTGTGGTATCGCTGCCGGTGCCCGTGAAACCATGAAAGCCATATTAAACTTGATTGAAACAGAAAATCTGCCTGGCATCATTGTGACACAAACCGGCTGCATCGGTCTTTGTGAACGGGAACCGATTATCCAGGTACAGATTGGTGAACAAGCCAAGGTTACTTATGGCAAGGTTACCCCTGAGGTTGCCAAGAGAATTATTAAAAATCATGTTGTCGATGGTAAAGTCGTTGAGGATCACGTAATTCCCATGTAGTTGGTCTTTACCTGATTGGAATATCACCTGCGAAGATAAGGGTACATTATGAAGTTTTATCGATCACATATTCTTGTCTGCATTGATCCTGAATGCAGAAGTAAAGGCGCGTACGAAATTATGGATGCCCTCCAGGATGAACTGGTGGCAAATGGATTGATCGACGAAGTCCAGGTGCTGGAAACCTCCCGCATCGGCGGCTGTGAGCAAGGTCCGGAGATCATGGTTTATCCAGAGGGTGTTCATTATGCCAACCTGACACCCAATGACATGGCATACATTGTTGAGGAGCATTTCCTGAAAGGACGTATTGCCAAAAAATTTGTCCTTCCCACTGTTGCTGTTGTCGATGAAGAGCTAAGCGCTCCAACGCCGAAGGAAATTCGCAATGTCCTTCGAAACTGCGGGAAAATTGATCCCCAAAACATCGAGGATTACATCGCCGAAGATGGTTATATGGCTCTGGTCAAAGCATTGACGACGATGACCCCTGAAGGGGTGATTGACGAAGTGTTGCGCTCCGGTCTGCGCGGTCGTGGTGGAGCTGGTTTCCCGGCAGGGAAAAAGTGGAGCTTCACCCTGAGTGCCCCAAACAATCCCAAGTACCTCGTTTGCAATGCAGATGAAGGCGATCCGGGTGCATTCATGAACCGCCGCGTTCTGGAAGGCGATCCCCATTCAGTGGTTGAAGGCATGATTATTGCCGCTTATGCCTCCGGCTGCAGCCAGGGGTATATATATTGCCGGGCGGAGTATCCGATTGCTGTCAGCACACTGCGTCTTGCCATTCAACAAGCCAGGGATTTTGGTTTCCTGGGTGAAAATATTTTGGGAACGGATTTCTCGTTTGACTTGGAAGTCCGCATGGGAGCCGGCGCCTTCGTTTGTGGCGAAGAAACTGCCCTCATGGCTTCCATTGAAGGAAAACGCGGCGAACCCCGTCCCCGTCCACCCTTCCCGGCTGTCAGCGGCTTGTGGGCAAAACCCACCAACATCAACAATGTCGAAACCTATGCCAATGTTCCCCAAATTCTCCTCAGGGGAGCGGATTGGTTTGCTTCGATGGGAACTGAAAAAAGCAAGGGCACCAAGACTTTTGCCCTCGCCGGTGACGTTAAACACACCGGTTTAATTGAAGTTCCCCTGGGTATCACCCTGCGGGAAATTGTTTACGATGTCGGCGGCGGAATTAAGGACGATAAGGGTTTCAAAGCCGTTCAAACAGGTGGTCCGATGGGTGGTTGTATCCCTTCCCAATACCTGGATATGCCCGTTGATTATGAATCACTCGCCCAGGTCGGCTCCATCATGGGGTCCGGTGGCATGGTTGTCATGGACGAAGAAACCTGCATGGTTGACATCGCCCGCTTCTTCATGGAATTCACCCAGGATGAAAGCTGCGGCAAGTGCACCCCCTGCCGGGTGGGCACCCGCCGCATTTTGGATATTCTGGAACGGATATGCAATGGCGAAGGTCGGGATGGCGACATTGAAACCTTGGAAATGCTTTGCCGTGAGATTAAATCCGCCAGCCTTTGCGGTCTGGGACAGGGCGCTCCCAACCCGGTGGAAAGCACGTTGAAATACTTCCGGGATGAATATGAAGCCCATATTTATGAGAAACGCTGCCCGGCGAAAGTTTGCCGAGCATTGATCCGTTATGAAATCCGACCGGATGCTTGCACCGGTTGTACTGTTTGTGCCAGAAACTGCCCTGTGAATGCCATCTCTGGCGAACGTCGTCAGGTACATAGTATTGATCCTGATATCTGCATCCGTTGCGGGATTTGCCAGCAGGTGTGTAATTTCAATGCCGTCATTGTTGTTTAACATCCGTACGGAACGGATGTATTTTTAATTGGGATCCGTATAACCAGGAGGGACCCTATGAGCATTGAATACAAAGATGGAAAAGTTGTGTTGGAAGCGGTCCGTTCAGCTGTACAGCGGCATGGGACAACGAGGGATGATCTGATTCCCATCCTGAATGATGTAAATCGGGAATTGGGCTATTTACCAGCCCAGGCTCTCGATGAAATCAGCCGGCTCCTCAAAGTTCCAAAAAGCCAGCTTTTTTCTGTGGCGAGTTTTTATCACATGCTTTCCACGAAACCACGCGGACGCCATGTCATTCAATTCTGCGAAAGCGCCCCCTGTCATGTTGTTGGCGGGCGCGAAGTCTGGCTGTCTTTAAAAGAACATCTGGATCTGAAAGAAGATGAAACCAGCGCAGATGGTAAATGGACACTCATCAAAACAAGCTGCCTGGGCATCTGCGCGGTAGGTCCGGTCATCATCATTGACGAGGACATCTACGGCAATGTTACGCCCCATCAAATTCCAGAAATCCTTGCACGATATCGCTAAGAGGAGCCAATTATGAAAGCAATCCGGTCAATGGTTTTAGTCTCCAGCGATCCGAAGAGCATGGAAAGCGGCGCTCAAGCGGTATTTCACCAATTGCAGCACGAAATAAACGCCTTTGGTTTGCAGGATGAAATCTCTGTCAGTATGATTGGTGATGTGGGTCGTCATGATGTTGTTCCGCTGGTCATTGTGTATCCGGAAGCCATCATCTATGGTCCGGTTACACCCGATGATGTCCATTTTCTGGTGGAAGAACATTTATACAAAGGCAGAGTTGCTTCCCGTCTTCAGGCATCCCTTCGTGAATTAAGCGGACGGATTGCCTGGCTCAGTGCCCGCAAGGGCACCCTCCCAGCCGAACAGCGCATTGTGTTGGAGCGCGCCGGCGTCATTGATCCCACAAGTATTGACGAATATATTATTCATGATGGCTACCAGGCTCTCGGTAAAGCCCTGACATCCTTGACGCCCGCTGAAGTCATTGGTGAGATTGAGAAATCAGGTCTCCGTGGACGTGGTGGAGCCGGTTTCCCCACCGGAGTCAAGTGGGGTTTCGTCGCCCGCACAAAAGGTGATAAAAAATATGTCATCTGTAATGCGGATGAAAGCGAACCGGGAACATTCAAGGATCGGTTAATTCTGGAAGGCGATCCACACAGCATTGTGGAAGCAATGACAATTGCAGCTTATGCTGTTGGCGCTGATGAAGGCTACATCTATGTTCGGGGTGAATATTACCTGGCTCAGGAACGGCTGAGAAATGCCATTGAACAAGCCAGACAGATGGGTTTCCTCGGAAATAATATCTTTGGCACACCCTTCAATTTTGAATTGCATATTCACTCCGGCGCCGGTGCGTACATCTGTGGAGAAGAGACAGCCCTCATCGAATCCATTGAAGGAAAACGGGGAGAACCGCGCGCCAGACCTCCTTACCCCACCACACATGGATTGTGGGGCAAGCCCACTCTGGTTAACAACGTGGAAACACTGGCAAACATTTCTCCAATAATTCGTAATGGTCCAGCATGGTACCGGAGTTTTGGCACTCCCAGCAGCCCGGGCACCAAGGTTTATACAATTCTTGGAAATGTAAATGTCACAGGCTTGATTGAAGTGCCCATGGGCATCACCTTACGTGAAGTGATAGCCATTTATGGCAAAGGAATGAAGGATAACGCATCATTCAAGTTGGCTCAAACCGGCGGCTCAAGCGGTTCCATCATTCCTGCTTCCATTCAGGATACGCCCATGGATTTTGATTCTTTCAATCTTGCCGGAGTAGCGCTGGGCTCCGGTGCCCTGTTGATATGCAATGAAGAAACCTGTGTCGTTGATCTTGCGCGCGTCCTACTCAACTTCTTCCGCAAAGAGTCATGCGGCAAATGCAATCCCTGCCGCATCGGAAACCAACGTGCGTTTGATACTCTTACCAATATCTCTGAAGGAACCGGTACTCTACAAGACCTGGATGATTTGCTGGAAATCAGTGACAACCTGTACCAGTTATCCAATTGTGGATTGGGTCAAACTGCCGGCACTCCCATTAAGGATATTCTCAATTACTTCCGTGCGGAAGTGGAAGCTCATATTCGTCTAAAAGTCTGCCCAACCGGCATCTGTCCGATGAGCGGTCGAAGAATTTAATGTTCAGGCAGCCCCATCCCTAACGAACTGCCAAGGAGAATGTTGATCATGGTCAATATCACAATCGACGGAAAGACCCTTTCTGTTCCAGAAGGAACGACTGTCCTGCAAGCCGCTCGTTCCGCTGATATTCATATTCCCACTTTATGCGATCATACCGAACTGAAGCCTTACGGTGGATGCCGGCTTTGTTTGGTGGAAGTGGAAGGTGCCCGCACCCTCCAACCTTCATGTACGCTGCCGGTATCCAACAACATGGTGGTGAAGACAGCAACGGATCGAGTGAAAGCAGCCCGCAAGTTTGTCCTCACCCTGATCTTCAGTGAACGCAATCATTTTTGCCCGTTCTGCCAGGTCAGCGGAGGCGATTGCGAATTACAAAATGCAGCATACGCCGAAGAAATGACCCATTGGCAGCTGCAACCCAATTGGCAGCCTTATCCAGTGGATGCCTCCCATCCATATTTTGTTCTGGATAACAACCGCTGCATCCTCTGCCGCCGCTGCGTGCGGGCCTGCGGCGAACTGGTGGGCAACTTTACGCTTGGTTTTGAAGGCCGCGGGGCGCGCAACCTGCTGGTTGCTGACCTGGGTGTACCGCTGGGCGAAAGCACCTGTATCTCCTGCGGCGTTTGTGTGCAGGTTTGCCCCACCGGCGCGCTGCAGTTCGGCGAATATGAAGCAATGAAGAAACTGGCGGCAAAGCTGGCCAAAGAGAAGAAACTCAAACTGTACGGCTACGAAGAAAACGGCGGAACCCATCTGTTCGTTCTGGCCAAGGAAGATCCCACGAAGTTCGGCTATCCCAAGGTGGCAAAGAAGGCCCTCAAGGGCAAGGTTTCTCTGGACGGCGGCATCGGCGTTCCGGCAATGGCAGCTCTGGCTGTCGCAGGCTTCAAAAAGTACAGCGAAAGAAGGACCCGTATTGAAGCGGAGGCCAAGAAGGCAAAGAAGTAACGAAACCATGAACCGCGTTCCGGCGGCGCCTTCCGGCGCCGCCGGAACGTTTGCCGATTTGTCGGTCATTGGACAATCGGGCGGACATTTGTTAGGAAATATTTATGAGCAACCAAAAAACAACAA
>CALMHE010000220.1 GCA_937863865.1 uncultured Anaerolineaceae bacterium
CTGTCAAGGAATTGAATCAGCAAGGAATGACTGTCCTGTACACCACCCATTATATGGAGGAAGCCCAGGAATTATCCGATCGGGTGGGCATCATCGATCACGGTGAATTGATCGCCCTCGGGACCCAACAGGAACTTATGCAACTGGTGGGTGAACATGAAACAATCAAATTGACTGTATCGGACAATATTATTATCGAACCGCTCATCACTGCACTCGCTCAATTGCCGGGAGTATTTCAAGCAACTGCTGTTGATCACGAAGTGGTTTTAATCGTCCAGGAAGCAGAAATTACCCTGCCCCCGGCAATTACAGCTGCAAATGAATTGGGGATAAAAATCCGTTCTGTGGAGATTCAGGAACCAAACCTGGAAGCTGTTTTTTTGCAACTCACCGGGCGTGCCTTGCGTGATTAAAGGGATCAGATGAAAAAAGCACTTAATATTGCCATCAAGGATTTTCTGATTAACTTTCGCGATCCCATGGGATTGGTGTTGATGCTGGTAGCTCCCCTGGCAATGACTCTGGTATTTGCAGCTGCCTTCGGCGGTTCGGAAGGAGGAAGCACCCCGAGCGGTTTGAGCCACATCCCTGTTGTCCTGGTCAATCAGGATGCCGGCTCCCTGGGTGGGAAAGTCATTGAATCCTTTCAATCAGATAATTTGAGGGACCTGCTGGAACCCCAAGTATTCACTGATTCGAATGCTGCCCGATTATTGGTTGATCATGACCAGGTCGCTGCTGTTGTCATCATCCCTCCTGATTTCACCAACAGCATCCTTCTCACCAAAATTGATAATGGAAAATCAGTTGAACCTTTTCAGGAGTCCAAGATGAGTACCGTTGAGGTGTACTCAAATCCGACCCGGACCATCAGTGCTGCCATCATTCGATCGGTGATGGATTCCATTCTCAATCAGATCTATTATGCAAGGTATTCCTCTGAAGTTATCATCACCCAACTGATGATGACTGGCAGACTTTTACCTTCAGAGGCATCCGAGATGGAAATACAGGTCGGAAACCTTGTCAGCGACAATAACGATTTATCAAGGATCTCAATACAGTCGGAGCTGACCCAGAATAAATCCAACCAGGAAACCGGCTTCTCTTGGTTGAAATATAGTGCCCCATCCATGGCGATCTTGTTTTTAATGTTCACCCTGTCGACGTCCGGACGATCCATTCTGGCTGAACGGGACCATGGCACCCTTTCGCGTTTACTCATCAGCCCGACCCCCCGCTCATCCATCCTGTTTGGAAAAATGTTCAGCACCTTCCTGGTAGGTCTGGCACAAATGACAATCCTGATCCTGGCAAACCGATTTATTTTTGGATTCTCATGGGGCAATCCCATCGCCGTCACATTGGTGACGATCGCGGTGGTTGCAGCTGTCTCCGGCTGGGGACTTCTGCCAGCTTCCCTGTCGCGCACCAGTGGACAGGCGGCAGTCATGGGAACCGCCATCACCCTTGTCTTCGGAGGCATTGCAGGGAATTTCATACCTCGTATGGCTCTTCCGGTATGGATGCAGAAAATTGGTTACTTCACACCCAATTCATGGGGCATTGAGAGTTATTACAACCTGATTCAGGGCGCTTCTTTGACAGATGTGCTGCCAGCCATCTTCTGGCTGTTCCTGATGGCTGTTATATTAGTTTTCATATCAGGCATTGGTTTCCGCCGGCAATATATATAGGTAAAGCAATGCGAAAATTGATCGCCATAGCCTTGAATGATGTCAAAATAGAATTTTCAGAACCTTCCACTCTGATATTTTTTCTGGCATTACCTCTGATCTTCACATTCATCATCGGGGCTGCCCTATCCGGTGGTGGAGGAAGCAGCAGCGATGATCCCCGCCTGGCTTTCGTTGTAGTCAACCATGATCAAGGCAGTTTTGGAGGGAAATTAATCCAGTTTCTCGAAGAGTCTGATACAGTTCGTCCGGTTCAGCGTTCAGAAGAGGAAGCTCTTGAAATGGTAAACCAGGGTGCCAATGCAGCCCTTTTCATTCCGGGTGATTTTTCATCACGACTCGAAAACGGTAAAGAAATATCACTTAAATTAATTGTCCAACCCAATAATAACATCCCCATTGGCGTGGAGCAGGCAATAAGAACAGCCAGTCAACGGATGAGTGTAATGTTTACCATCGCAGAATTATCGGTTGTGGAAGCCCAAAAGCTGCGTCCATTTGGTGATGCAAGTGAACAGGCTGCCTATTATCGAGCCAGCCTTGAACAATCAGAAAACGCCTTTTCCTCCCCTCCAGTTGACATAAAAACAACGCGCTCCATTCAAGTGAATCCACAAATCGCTGAGGGTTTCTCCCAATCATCGCCTGGTCAGCTTGTGACCTGGGTGTTAATCACCCTCCTTGGCGGGTCGGAAGTATTCGTTAGTGAAAGGTTGGGCGGGACTCTGCGCAGGTTATTGATCACACCCACCCGGAAATCGACAATCCTGACGGGGAAAATCATCGGGCGCTTCAGCATGGGCATGGTTCAAATGATGATATTGATTTTATTCGGTGGCTTGGTGCTGGGAGTCAACTGGGGACGTTCACCCGGCGCATTGGCTATCATGCTCATCTCTTTTGGTCTGGTGGGCACATCCCTGGGAATGATGTTGGGCGCCTTTGCTCGAACCCGCAAGCAAGCCGGTGGTCTGACCACATTATTCTCAATGTTGCTGGCATCACTGGGAGGAGCCTGGTGGCCATTGGAAGTGACGCCAATGGCATATCAGCATGCAGTCAAAGCCCTTCCCTCCACATGGGCAATGATCGGCTTCACGGATGTGATCGTACGCGGTCAGGGAGTTATCCAAATTTTACCGGAAGCAGCCATCTTGCTTGGTTTTTCCGTTCTGTTCTTTACAATTGGAATTTGGAATCTGAGGTTCGAATGAGCTGGGGCACCAATTCCCCCACCAGTCCCCTGGGAGTCCACTCCGCCAGCCGCACAGCTGTGATTTGATTCGTCAATCGTTCCTGTGAATTGATGACTACGCGCAAATAATTATCAGTTAAACCATGCATTCGCCAACCCTCTGGTCCATATGAATCCGTCGACTCCCACAAGACCTGCATGATCTGTCCCAGAAATTGTTTTTGGTACCCTTGCGATAATTCTCCGAATAAATATCTCAGGATGGCGTTGCGTTCCTTGCGGATTTTCATTGGGACTGTTCGAGGTAGTTTTTCAGCAGCCGTTCCGGGGCGGGGTGAGAATGTGAACACATGCCCTCCGGCAAAATTCATTTCCCGGATAAAATCCATGGTTTCCTGGAATTCATCAGTGGTCTCACCGGGAAATCCAGCAATTACATCCGTTGTTATTGCCATCTGATCCACAGTCTCCCTTGCTTTGGCAACCAGCAAAGAAAATGATTCTGGTGTCACCTTTCGTCCCATCCGTTGAAGAACGGTCGGCGATCCTGATTGCAAAGGGAGATGCACATGCCGGCACAGGCGGGGATTTTCCCACAGGGACCAAAAATCCATCTCCAGGTCCCAGGGCTCCACTGACGAAAGCCGGATGCGCGGGATATCAGTTTCTGCCAATAAGAACCTCACCAGCTGTGATACATGTTGCCCGGGTTGAAGATCTATTCCCCATGAACCCAAATGCACACCGGTCAGGACCACCTCTTCCACACCCCCCAGTTGTGCAGAAATCACATCCCGCAATACATCTTCCTTAACCCGGCTGCGTCCTTTGCCGCGTGCCAATCTTGTGACACAAAACGTGCAAAAATTATCACACCCATCCTGCACCTTGATAAAACTGCGGGTCCTTCCCTGAATCCCTGGCAGGGGCTGTCGAGCCAGCGGTTCCAGGTCAAATTCCGACATTTCCATGTTTAAAATGACCCCAACCAGGTTGTCCTTGTTTGCATTATCGACAACCCATTTGACATTGGGAAGATTCGCAGCACCTGTGGGATCCAGTGTTGCCCAACAACCCGTTGCTATGATACTGGCTTTTCCCCGGCGGGCTGCCTGTCGGATTTTTCCACGGGAATCTGAAGCTGCCTCACCAGTAACAGCACAGGTGTTGATCAAGACGAGATCAGCTTCCTCGGCTGATCCAACCAGTTGATGCCCCAGAGCGCGAAATTGAGCCGCGTAGCTTTCCACTTCGGCTTCATTCAACCTGCATCCAACCCAATCAAGGTAAATTTTCATGCCAGAACAAAATTATACCAGCTAGTTTCCTTCCCTTTATGGTTGAATAATAATGAAATGGTCAAAGGCAACCCCCACTCCACCCTCGGAAAATGACCCCGCAAGCAATCCAACATTTCCAGTTGTATATGAATTGTCAATGACTTCCTCCACAACAACACCGTTCACCCATAATGTTAATTGTTCACCCACACAGTCTGCCCGGATTGTGTTGGATTGGTTTTCAGTTGATATCTCTGGATGGAATTCCAACACCGAAGCGCTCAGCATTTTCACCCCCTCCGGCTCTTTTTTCCAAATGCCACCGTAACCGTCACTCCCAATCGTGAAAGCGTAAAAGTGTTCCTCATCCTGGTAACGACAGATCAACCCGTACTGGTTATCATCCGGTCCGTTGTTTTTTTGACCGATGACCAAAATTGTGGTGTCGGTATATGTATCACCAACCACTGACCATTGATCCAGGTATGGATCGTCTACCGAAAACACCAATTTTCCTTCCTCACATTCCACCCTAGTGCCATCCATGCTAATCGTCTTCCAATCACCTGAGGAAAAGTTGAATTCATCCAGAAATAATACAGATCCAGAGGGCATTACCGTGGGTGTTGGAGTGCCTGCCAATGAACAACCACCCGTCATGGATATAACGGTGAACGAGAGAAGTACCAAAATCAAGCGAATCCACTGCATGGTCATTGACTTCCCACCTCCTTCAATAAATTTTCAGCAACCAAACCGACAGAATTCCCTTCTGCAATCTCTACAGCCCTTGTCAATACCTGCCTCGCATCAGATGTTTTATTCAATTGAATATAAAGTTGTCCCAGGTGCAGCCAGCCGGAGACGTTTCCCTCATCTTTTTGAACCGACTGGAGGAGGAATTTTTCAGCGTTGACGGTATCTCCAACAACCATCAATCCCCAGCCCATCACGTCCAGATTAGTGGAGTCAGCCGGTCCTAATTCGAGCGCTTTTCGTACCGCTGGTAAACCAATATCCTTCGTTTGAATATTTGAATTGAATGAAAACATTGCCAGCGCCTGCCAAAAGGAAATATTTTTCGGTTCCAACTCAATAGCTGCCAGATAATGGTTCAATGCCTGATCCAGCAGCCCCATTTGCATATAGGTTCTGCCCAGCTCCACCTGCCAGACACCTGATTCCGGTTCCAATTTACATAAACCCTCCAGATATGCCAATGCTTGGTCATATTGACCATGATCCCGCCAATATGCAGCGGCAGAAGCCTGGACAATTATGGAATCTGGTGAAAGTAATAAAGCCCATTCCAAAGCTGGTTTCCCGTCACCGCCCTGTTGTTCCTGTGCCTGGCTGAGAAATGCCCAAGCCTCAGCCGATTTCGGGGCAAGGTACACCGCCCGGATGAGAGCCTCCTCCGCAAGATCCCACATCTCCAGTTTTGCCAGCTCCCGCCCAATAACCACCTGTTGATATGCCGGATCGTCGCTTTTCAATGCCAGTTGGATTGTCCTTGATAATTCGTACGCCCGAACCTGATAAGCTGAGTCCAATCCGGAAGCTGCCTGCAGCTGTAATCGAGCCCTTTCCAAATCAACACTGGCAAACAGCACTCCTCCAATAAAATTTGCCCTGCCGGAGGTTGAATAATGATTTACCCATTCTTCCACATATTCCCTTGCTTGATTAAAATTTCCAGCTGTTCTTTGACTGATTATCAATCGGAAATAATCATGCTCCGTTAAATCATTCCGGGATGCCAATGCCTTCCACACTCTCCCTGCTTTTTCCTCCAACCCAACATTGGAGTATAGATCTGCCAGTAGAAACAGCCTGGATGTTTCCAGGGGTTGGATTAAATCCGCTTTTTCCAATGCAGATATTGCAAGATTCAGGTCTCCGGTAAATTCCGCCTCATCAGCCAATGACAACCATAAATCAACCCTGTCAGGATTGAAACGCAGAATCTCCTGCAAGGCATTGATTTTTCGGATGGGATTGTCATGGTTATCCCTTTCCCCCAATATATTCCAGCTTTCCATTAAAGACATCGGAAGAGGAACTGGTCGTAAAACCAGCAAGAGAATTCCAATGATTGCTGCCTGAATCAAAATAATCATTCGCCGGGATTGCATGTTATCCTCTGCATATAATGACACCACCCAGGGTCGTTATGGCAAAACCTCCATCCATCAGTATTCGCCGTTCGATTTCGTCACACAATTTTCCCATCGTCTCTTCAGGCGTTTTTTCCAGTATCCATAATGAGTGCAGGTAATCCTTGATTGCCTGCGCTTCTGTAACCCATAACTTGTTCGGAAATGAAAATATGCTTACATGCCCAAACACTGGTGCAAGATATTCGCGTGCATTTTCCAGATAATATCTTTCCGAACCGGTGCCATTGACCGGTAATTCTGGCACAAATTGACGGATGAGGTCATACAATTCCTTCATATGATTTCCTCCATTGGTTGCGGTGCAAAGCCAGCCGCCGGGTTTCATCACGCGTTGAAATTCATCAATTGCCAGAGGGATATTCGGAACATGATACAGCATATGATTCGCCAACACTCCATCCACACTGGATGATTCCAATGGAACAGCCTGCGCATCCCCCGGAAAAAACAAGAAACGCCGGTCATCCCCCAGGATTCCACGTACATCACCCACCATGCCGGCAGAAAGATCCATCAACCGGATATGCAGGTTTTGTGACAGGCGGTCCCAATTTTCCTGCCAGAATCTTCCCGTCCCACAACCCACATCAAGGATTGCCTGGTGGGGAGCAATTGGGAGATGATCAAACATCCAATGATTCCAATTCATCAGGTTAGTCCCAAACCGCTCGTGCAAAGAGGTGCGGGCGTTCAACCGGTTTCCCCGATGATATTGTTTTTTTGTCAAATAATTCTGATCAAATATATGATCCATGGATTCTCCTGATATTATTTTACCTTGACAGACATAATAAGACATGATAAAACAGAACGCGTTGGATGGTGCCTGCCATCCGGAAATATTTCAAGAAAGAGAGAGTAAGCAGGAATGTCAGAACGTATTGTTGGAACGGTAAAGTGGTTCAATCCAGCCAAAGGATTTGGTTTTATTGGTCGGGATGATGGTGATGATGTATTTGTCCACTACACCGCCATCCAGATGGATGGATATCGGCAGTTAAAAGAAGGTCAACGGGTTGAATTCTCGGTGGAAAAAGGCCCCAAGGGTCTGCAGGCTGCCGAAGTAACACCCATCGCCTAATAATATTATCCATAAGAATTAAATAAAATGAACGGGTCGCAATGCGACCCGTTTCTGGTTAATTTCAACCTCGCTTGAGACCAATTAAATAAGCAAATAGTTTTATATATTCCTGCACGGTCATCCTCCAGCCCTGGTAACTGAAAAACCAGGTTGTTGCGTGGTACCAGTGTCCCCGTGCGGGATGTACACGGATGGTCATGCCGCTGGTTCGAAATACATTTCTGAAAATCAGCCGGGTACGAAATGTATGATAGGGATCCGTCACGACAATGCAGGATTGAAGATCGTAAATCCCCATGATTTCCTTGACCCGGCGGGCTTCATCCGATGTACTAGTGGACACTCCCCGGGTAATCAAGATTGAATCTGAGGCTACTCCCTTTTCAATTAATTCCAACCGCATAAAGCGTGTGGCTGACTTATCGGACATGGAAACCGACTCTCCGGTCTCGGTCAGGACAAAATAAACAGCCTTTCTTTCACGATATAAACGTAATGCTTCATTCAACCGTACATGATCACCACCGCTTAATAAGACAATGGCATCCGACTCCTTCACTGGATCTGAAACAACCAGGAACCATCCCGCCAGGATGAGAACAGAAAGAACAACCAATGGGATAGCAACCAGAATGACCCCAATTTTAGTCACAGATGTACAACCCTTCCGAATGGATCCGGATTGTGGGATATTCATCGGCTCGCCAATGCGTTTTTCATTCGGTGCAAACCTTCCATCAACATCGAATGCGGGCAGCCGAAATTCAACCGAACAAAACCCTCCCCTCCCGGTCCAAACATCCTGCCATCGTTTAGTGCCACTTTCGCATTTTCAAGAAAGAATCGATAAGGGTCATCCAAACCTGTTTTCCGGCAATCCAGCCAAGCCAGATAGGTTCCTTCCGGCATCGGCATTGTGATGCCTGGCATGGATTGTCTGATAAATTCAACCAAATCATCCCGATTTCTGCGTAAATATGCCAAAATATTTTGCAGCCAGGGTTCACCTTCCCTGTAGGCTGCTTCCGCAGCCACCTGACCCAGGCAATTCACCCAACCAACCAAGCCTTTCGTTCCATTTTGCATGCGGTCCCGAAGAGTAGAATTCTGGATGATTGAAAAAGAACATTCCAAACCGGCGATATTGAAAGTCTTGCTGGGTGCCATGAATGTTATTGTGGATTGCCCAATTTCATTTGATAGTGAAGCAGTCGGGTGATGAACATGGGGGGTATATATTAAATCCGCATGGATTTCATCTGACACGATCAAAATATCGTGCTTCATGCAAATCTCAGCCATTCGGATTATCTCTTCGGGGTGAAAGACCCTTCCCACTGGGTTGTGGGGACTGCATAAGATAAATAATTGCGGATTCTTGGAAGCTGCAGCTTCAAAGGCATCCCAATCAATTGCATATTGCCCATCTTTTTCGGGCAGGATGGGAGTGGTCAATAATTCCAACCCCGCATTTCCCGGCGCGCTAAGGAAAGGAGGGTAAACCGGTGTCTGTACCAGCACACTGCCGCCGGGTTCCGCCAGGGCATGGCATGCCCAGTTGAGTCCGGTCACAACCCCCGGCAGGATGATAATTTCCTCCTCCTGAACTTCCCAATTGAACCGTCTTTTTAACCAGGTTTGGATTGCCTCATTGAGACCGTGATTTTTTCCCGGATACCCAAATACTCCGTGATTAATTCTCTTCTGCAAAGCCTGCAGCACCGGTTCTGGAGAAATGAAATCCATGTCTGCCACCCACATTGGCAGCACATCCTCCGGATACGCGTTCCACTTGACACTTTCCGAACATCGTCGTTCAACCACTGTATTAAAATCAAAGTCATTTTTCATCTTTTTTTTCACCTCGCAGGTTCGTCCCGATTGTACCACCCGGGAAAGATTGTTTCCGATGTTCAACCTCCCCTCCTCCCTAGCTTTCGAATATAATCATCATATGCCCAACCCACCAGAACTAAAAATCCTTGACTCAAAAAATTGGCGGGACTATGCCTTACTGGACAGCGGTAATGGGCAAAAACTGGAGCAATATGGACAATACCGATTGATCCGCCCGGAAGCAGAAGCCGTCTGGCAACCGGCTTTGCCTTTGAGGGAGTGGGAATCAGCTGATGCGGTTTTTCTGCCGGCACCGGAAGAGAACGGCGGACATTGGGCAGTTAAAAATCGGAAAATCCCTCAACGTTGGCAGATGCAGTATCGGGATATAAATTTTTGGATTGCCATGACATCCTCACGCCACCTGGGTGTTTTCCCCGAACAGGCTGTCCAGTGGGATTGGATTGCGGACCAGGTTCGTTCCAGCAGACAACCCATCAGGGTGTTAAATCTCTTTGGTTATACAGGGGTCGCATCGCTGGCTGCAGCACAGGCGGGCGCCCAGGTCACCCACCTGGATTCATCCCGAAAAGTCATGACATGGGCACACGAAAACCAACAACTTACCGGTTTGCCGGAAAATTCCATCCGCTGGATTCTTGATGATGCGTTGAAATTTGTCCACCGGGAAGCCCGGCGGGGATCAACCTACGATGGCTTGATCCTCGATCCGCCCAAGTTTGGACGAGGTCCCAAGGGAGAGGTGTGGGAATTTTACAAATTGCTGCCCAACCTGCTTTCTTCCTGTCATCAAATCCTGGCTCCTAAACCCTGTTTTGTTATCATTACTGCATACGCGGTCAAAGCTTCTGCACTTACCCTGCAATATGCCCTCTCGGACATGGTGTCTGGAATAGCCGGCACGATGGAAGCCGGAGAGGTGACCTTGAAGGAAAAAGATCGTTCCCGTTTTCTCTCCATGGCAATATTTGCCCGTTGGAGTTCACTGACTCTGTAGATTTATTCAGTACCTTCGTCGCATCCATCAATCTGTTAAGTAATTTAAGGAGGAAAACATGTTTCAAAAAATCAGCAACAGCTGGGAATTGGTTAAAACCAGTGCCAGTGTCCTTTCAAAGGATAAAGAACTAATCATTTTCCCCGTCATTTCGGGGATTGCCCTATTTCTGGTTTCGCTCACCTTCCTGCTCCCCATGTTCTTGAGTGACATATTAAAAAGTTTCAGCGAGAATTTCGATATCCTGGGGATCATCATTTTGTTTCTTTTTTACATTGTCCAATACACTGTCATGTTCTTCTTTAACACCGCCCTGGTTGGAGCATCCATGATCCGATTGAATGGCGGCGATCCGACTGTCAGGGATGGTTTTCGAATTGCCTTCAGCCGGATGGGTCCAATCCTTGGATATGCCCTGGTTGCTGCCACGGTTGGTGTCATTTTAAAAACCGTATCTGAAAGGAGCAAGGGATTGGGTCGCGCCCTGATCTCCTTGATCGGACTGGCATGGAATATTGCCACCTTCCTGGTCGTACCTATTCTGGCAGTTGAAAATGTGGGACCCTTCGAAGCCATCAAGCGAAGCGTGGTGCTATTAAAGAAAACCTGGGGCGAACAGATCGTTGGCAACCTGGGGTTGGGCGCTTTCTTTGGATTGATCACCTTCCTCACCATCCTGATCTTTGTGGGTGCTGGAGTCGGATTATCAATCTGGTTGAAAACAGCCCTGCCGGGTATCCTGATTGGAATTGCCCTCGTTCTGGTTCTCGTTGGCATCGGTTTGGTGCAATCCACACTGAATGGAATTTATACCGCTGCAGTCTACCAGTACGCCACCGGTGCACAGTTGACCAGTGATTTTAAGCCTGAATTGGTTCAGGAAGCTTTTCGACAGAAGTAAAGAATTAATCCCGTCATCGTTTACAACAGAAAGGGATTCTTTTCTGTGATTTTCATGTTCATT
>CALMHE010000221.1 GCA_937863865.1 uncultured Anaerolineaceae bacterium
GCTTTGCACCATCATTTCATCTGGAAAGCGCACGAACTGTAGGTTATCCCCGCCTAATTTGGGCAAGAGACAAGTCAATTGGCTTATTTGGGCAGGAGTTAGGTCGGTTTGAATGGTGCCCATTAGGGCTTTGATCATATCTGGAATGGTACCGATTACTTCTGGTTCGGTTAATTTATCTTTGATGGCACAAATCACCAGGGTTGCCAACCGCCGATTAAAGGCGGAAGGGAAATTGGTGATGACCAAGGTCGTTGGCGGAATAATCGCTACAAAATAAAACCCGGTGGAGGCAGCTTTATCCATGACTCAATCAGGTATTTTCTTTTACGGCAGGCGGATTCTCTTTTTCGGAGCCCATCCGGATGACATTGAGCTGGGATGTGGTGCCCTGATTTCCCAGGTGGCACCCAAAACTGAAATCCTCTGCGTCACGCTCTCAAACAACCAGGCGAATCAGGAATTGCCCAACCTGGTGAAGGAACATTATGCCAGCATGGAAATTCTGGGTGTCCCCTGGGAAAACATCGTCCTGGGTCCCTTTCAAACCCGGCGTTTCCCACAAGCCAGACAGGAAATTCTGGAATACATGCTGGATTTTCGACGCAAATTTCAACCCGATATTGTTTTTGTTCACACCCGGGCTGATATTCACCAGGATCATACAACAGTGACCGAAGAGGCTCTGCGTGCCTTTCGGGGAACAACCGTCCTGGGATTTGATGTTCTGCGCAGCAGTTACGGCTTCTTCCCCAGCTTCCTGGCGGAAGTCTCGGAAGATGATGTCAATCGGAAAATACAGGCATTGAAATCCTACCACACCTATGACAACCGGTATTACTTTGATCCCGAAGTCCTGCGCGCTACCCTTATCCGGCACGGAGCGCTGGCGGAACGCCCCTTCGCCGAGGGATTTGACATCCTGCGCATTGTAGGTCGCTTTGGCTGTATAAATTCCTGAGAAATTAAATATTATTGATTAAAACACCCCGACTTTTTCGGGGTGTTTTACCTATGATGGCTTTTATTTACTTGATATGCCAATTTCCACCCTGCCATTTACTACCCGAACCGGATGGGATGATGTGGGAGTCACGGCAGGAAACCTGACCGCCTTTCCATTTCGGATATCAAACCGGGCGCCGTGGCGCGGGCAGATGATTTCGTGATCATCCAGCTCACCATCCCCCAGTGGACCTCCATCATGTGTGCAGACATCACCAATTGCATAAAACCTTCCCCCAACATTGAACACAACAATCGCCAGGTCGCCTATTTCTACGATAATCCGTTCCCCCGGAGGGATGTCGGAACCATCAGCCACCGATACATATTGATATTCGGACATATCTACTCTTCCACCAGGCTGTCAGGTGCCTCACCCAGTCCATAAACTCCAGCTTTCAAAACCTTGAGTGACAGCAAGGCACATTTTAAACGCACCGGTCCCAGTTCAATTCCCAATAATTCCAATAAATCATCCTTGGTTAGTTGGCGCACCTCATCCAGTGTTTTTCCAATGATGGATTCCAGTAACAAGTCCGCAGATGCCTGGGAGATCGCACAGCCATGTCCACTGAACAAAGCTTCCGTGACAATGCCATTCT
>CALMHE010000222.1 GCA_937863865.1 uncultured Anaerolineaceae bacterium
GGATTGACCGGCAGCACTCCCTGTCAGGGTAAGAAATAAAACGAGAATGAGTGCCCCCAAAAGGAAAAATTTCCGCATATTAACCTCCTGATGGCTATTTGTTACCATTTGGGTTGTTCGGTAAGTTGATAAACAGTATGGCAGTATGGACAGGTAACCATCGGTGCGCCGTTTACGACCTGAATATTTTCCGCTTGAAGTGTACCTCCGCAGGACTTGCACTTGATTGAGTCCATGCTGACGTTGCCGGGAAGATCAACCTGTAAAGTAACCTGCTGAGGTTGTTCGGGGGCACGCGGTCGGAGGAATTTTGCTGCCACAATGATCAGTACAAAACCGATAACTACCAGAAAAAGCCCTGTGATTAACGATCCAATGGGACTTGCTGATTGAGGGCTGAACGCTGCCAGGAGAAATAAAACCCCAAACAGGATCAAAATGGCGGCAGCGATATACGCAAGAATTCGTAGAGTTTTCATGGAACCTCCGAGAACAATTCAGATATTTTAGTTTAACACATTTCAAACTTCTTGTAGTTAAAAAGTGCCCGTGACGGTCACAAGTCAAAGTGTTCCCTGCCATGTGAATAATGTCACATCAGAAAATCATTATCAGCAGGTATCTTTAGAACAATAAATGATTATGAGGTTTTACAATGAAAATACTCATGGTTTATCCCGAATTTCCGGATACCTTCTGGAGTTTTCGCCATGCCTTGAAATTTATTCGTAAAAAATCCTCCTCGCCGCCATTGGGATTAATTACCATCGCCGCCTTACTGCCTTATCATTGGCAGGTACGCCTGGTGGATGTTAATGTTCAGCCATTATCTGAAAAACAGATCGCGTGGGCGGATATGGTGTGGATATCTGCCATGGTTGTTCAAAGACAATCTACGCACGATATTATTAAACGTTGCAAAAGGTCAGGAAAGATCGTTGTAGTCGGGGGACCGCTCTTTTTGGAAGAATGGGAACAATTCCCCGAAGTGGATCACTTTATCCTGAATGAGGGTGAATTAACTCTGCCTGATTTTATTCGAGATCTGGCAAATGGCAATCCGAAACGATTGTATCAAAAAACAAAATATGCAGAGCTGCATGAGAGCCCATTACCCAGGTGGGAACTGGTGAATTTCCGTAAATATGACTCGTTGAGCATTCAATATTCACGTGGATGCCCGTTTGATTGCGATTTTTGTAACATTACAGCCATGCTGGGTCATCGTCCACGGACCAAGACAGCCAGCCAAATTATTGCAGAATTGGATTCGATGTATGCAATGGGATGGAGGCGGAATATCTTCTTTGTCGATGATAATTTCATCGGGGATAAACGCCAGTTGAAACAGGAAATCCTGCCGGCATTGATTGAATGGCGCAAGGGTAAGTCGGGATGTTCTTTTTCAACCCAAACATCCATCAACCTGTCAGATGATCCTGAACTCATGGATATGATGGTCCTGGCGGGATTTACCCAAGTGTTCGTGGGTATTGAAACCACCAATGAAGTCAGCCTGGAGGAATGCAACAAGAATCAAAACCGAAATAGAAACCTGGTCGAAAGTGTTCACAAGATGCTTGAAAAGGGATTGCAGGTGATGGGGGGATTTATTGTTGGATTTGATAATGATTCTCAGGATGTTTTTGATACGCAGATTGATTTTATCCAGCGATCCGGGATCGTCACCGCCATGGTCGGAATGCTGCAAGCAATTGGAGGAACCCGATTGCATCAAAGAATGGAAAATGAGGGTAGAATCCTTCAGAATATGAGTGGGGATAATGCTGATGGAACAACCAATATTCTTCCCCGAATGGGAATGGATGTCCTGAAGACAGGATATTCCAAAATTATGACAGAACTGTATGGATTGGATAAATTTTATGCCCGGATTAAAACTTGTCTGGCTTTATATTTACCCAGGAGCGCACCGGTCCATTTGACCTGGGATGAAATCCACGCATTTTTAATGTCCATCTGGTCACTTGGGATTGTGGGAAGTGAAAGAAAACAATATTGGAATTTATTTGCCTGGGTGTTAAGAAAATTTCCAAAAAAGTTACCCCTGGCAATTACATTCACCATTTATGGTTACCATTTCCGCACTGTAAATCAAAATCATGGTTTGGTATAATCCAAATTGCGATGAGCTAGACATCCTTGATGGATCCAGGGTAAGGAGTAACAATTGTCCAAGCGAAAAGTTGGTTTGATTACAGATAGCACTTCTGATATTCCCCGGGAATGGCGGGATCAGTACGACATTCGGATTGTGCCATTGACCTTGGTCCTGGGAGGGCAAAAATATCTGGATGGGGTGGAGTTATCACCTGAAGAATTTTACGCCCGGATTGCATCCGAGCAGGTCATGCCAACCACATCCCAGCCTTCCCCGGAACAATTCTTAAATGCTTATCGCTCCGCATACGAAGATGGGTATGAGGAACTTGTGGTTTTTACCATATCCAGCAATATGAGTGGTACCATTCAAGCAGCCCGTCTGGCGGCTGAAATGTCACCCATTCCGGTTCAGGTTGTGGATTCTCTTGAAAATTCAATGGGACTGGGCTGGCAAGTTGTGGCAGCGGCACGGGTGAGGGATAATGGGGGTCACAGCCAGGCGATGATTTCAGCAGCCCAGCAGGCAAGGTCTACGATGAAGTATGGAATATTATTGGACACCATGAATTTTTTGGTTTCCGGCGGGAGAATTGGGGGTGCAGTAAAATTTATAAATTCCATATTACAAATCAAACCAGAAATCTGGTTGAATGGTGAGACTGGCAAGGTGGAAGCTGGAATCCCGGCCCGATCACGCGAGAAAGGCATTCAAAATCTCTATAAGTCCTTTTTCCGCAAGATGGATCTCACAAAGCCATTGCATTTGACGGTTCTGCACAACGTGGCATTGGAAGATGCGGAGAACCTGCGTGACCAGGTAATTAAAGATTACAATCCGGCAGAAATACTCATCCAGATTTGTTCCCCCATTCTGGGTGCCCATACAGGTCCACGGGCAATTGCACTATGTGGTTATTATGACCTGTGATAAATGATTAAAAAGACTCAGGTTGATCTATAAGCCGCATTCTGTCCCTGGCGGAGTATCCATCGGACTTCAGACAGGGGGTGACCATCTCTCTAGGCGAATTGTTGCCAATCCGCTCATGCAGCCTACCCGGAACTCACGGAGACGAGCAGCCTCCCAGCCTAAAAAGGCTTTGTCCCTGCTTGGCTTTGCTCCAGACGGGGGTTGCCTGGCTGTTGCATTACTGCAAACACCGGTGGTCTTTTACACCACCATTTCACCCTTGCCTGCCTTATTCTCCACGAAGGAAGGATAAGGCAGGCGGTATATTTCTGTGGCCCGATCCGGCAGGTTTCCCCGCCCCGGGAGTTTCCCCGGCGTCCTGCTCTATGGAGTGCGGACTTTCCTCAGCTTTTCATTACCGGAATGGGTAATGAAAAACCGCGATCACCCGATCAGCCTGAGCCTATTTATCATACGATGCTTCGGGATGGATGTCAATATGGCGCCAGGTTGGTTGCAGCAAGTGAATATCAAGTTTATAATCCTAGCAATCAATGAAAAGAGGTCATTATGAGAAAACCGTTTGTTGCTGGAAATTGGAAAATGAATAAACTCGCAGGGCAGGCAAAAGCTCTGGTGTTGGAGATGCTACCGGGATTGAGGTCTGTTTCGAACGTGGAACGGGTTATTTGTCCTCCATTCCTCGCTTTAATGACTGTTTCTGATGTCCTGTTGAACACTGGAATTGGAGTTGGGGCACAAGACCTGTATTGGGAAATATCCGGTGCTTATACTGGGGAAGTCTCTCCAGACATGGTCAAGGAATTTTGTCAGTATGTCATTTTGGGACATTCCGAACGGCGGGCAAAATTCGGTGAAAACGATGACACGGTAAACAAGCGGGTGAAAGCAGCCCTAGCAGCAGGATTGATCCCGATTGTCTGCGTGGGTGAGACACTGGAGGAAAATGAGGAAGGGATTACCGCATCTGTGATTCATCGTCAGATGGTGGCAGGACTGGCGGGTTTATCCAAGGAACAGGGTGAAAAATTGGTGATTGCATATGAACCTGTCTGGGCAATCGGCACCGGTCGCGCAGCCAATGGACCGGTGGCAAATGCGGTTTTGAAAGATGTCATACGCCCTGCTCTGGCAGAATTGTTTGATGATCTGGTGGCTTGGAATGTCAGGATTCTTTATGGTGGATCGGTGACGGGTGCAAATGCGGATGAGTTCTTTCAACAAACTGAAATCGATGGCGCCCTGGTGGGAGGAGCCAGCTTGAAACCGTCAGAGTTCGTCGCAATTGTCAAAGCGGCGGATAAGATCTCATAATACCTGGCATACAACCATGGATTGGAGTGCATATGATGGCTTAATCTGGCTTGGTGTCAGCCTGGTATTGTTCATTCTGGTAAAACGAGCACTGGATTTTGAAATCCAAGCCATCTTCCTGTTGATATTTAGAAAACCCAATCTAGCGGTAGGGCTTTATTCCATTCTTTTTCTACCGGGTGTATTGATCCATGAACTCAGTCATTATGTTGCTGCCCGGTTATTGTGTGTAAAAACCGGTCGGTTTTCCATACAACCCCAAATTTTAGCTGATGGAAAATTACGACTGGGATATGTGACCACCTCACAAACCGATAAGTTTCGGGATACTTTGATTGGTTTGGCTCCGTTAATTACGGGAGGCTTATTAACAGCCTGGATCAGTCTGGACAGGCTTGGATTGTTCCCATTGGCTGAGATTTTATTTCATGGCGGGTGGAGCGAGGTGGTCGGAGGTTTTCAGGGACTTTCAAACCGCCCAGATTTTTGGGTATGGTTTTATCTGGCATTTACCATTAGTAGTACCATGCTGCCATCCGAATCAGACCGGAGGGCATGGCTGCCGGTGGGATTGGGAATATTAATTTTAATACTTGTGACCATCTTGTTGGGAGCAGGTCCCTGGATGGTGGAAAATCTTGCGCCGGGATTTAATCGAGGTCTTCGCGCTCTGGGGATCATGTTTGGGTTTTCCCTGGTTGTGCACTTGATTTTATTACTGCCCTCATGGGTCTTAAGGAAGCTTATCAGCCAAATTACTGGATTCAATGTAAATCGAAATTAAATAAGGGTTTGTTTTTTAAACAGCACAATATCTACTTCATTATTTATTAAAGGCATGTCGTATGTTTATTGATCGTTTTGGCAGAAAAATCACTTATCTTCGCATATCTGTGACAGACCGGTGTAATATGCGGTGTGTTTATTGCATGCCGGCGGATGGAATCATCCAAACCAATCATCATTCCATCATGCGTTATGAAGAAATTACTCAGGTCATCAGGCTGGCAGCCAAACATGGTGTTAATGAGATTCGTCTGACTGGTGGTGAACCACTTGTCAGAACGAATTTACCAGAACTTGTGGCTATGATTTCAAAAATCGAAGGAATTGATGATATCAGCCTGACAACCAATGGGCTGATGCTTGGTATGTTCGCAAAACCATTGGCGGATGCTGGATTAAAGCGTGTGAATGTCAGTCTTGATACACTGATTCCAGAACGATTTTCTCGAATAACCCGGGGAGGTCAGTTATCCCAGGTTTTGAATGGATTGGAACTCGCAGAAATGTGGGGATTAAATCCCATAAAAATCAATACAGTGGTCATGCGGAATGTCAACGACGATGAATTGGAATCCCTGGCTCAACTATCCAAAAATCGCAGCTGGCATGTACGTTTTATTGAAATCATGCCCCTCCAAAATCAAAATTATTGGGGGGATGGATTTCCAAGTCCAAAGGATACCTGGATATCAGTATCTGAAATGATGGATCGTCTGGGAAAACTCGGCTTGGAAAAGGTTGAGAATATGACTGGCAGCGGTCCTGCAGTCGAGTATAGGTTGCCGGATGCTGAAGGCAGAATTGGTTTTATCGCTCCTGTAAGCAAACCATTTTGCAGCCAGTGTAATCGTTTACGGTTAACAGCAGATGGAAACTTGCGCCCTTGCTTGATGAGTGATCAGGAAGTACCCATCCTGGAGACTTTGCGTAAAGGGGAGGATATTTTACCCCTGTTTGAAAGAGCCTTGTGGCGTAAACCGGAAGCCCATGAACTACAGGAAAAACGAACTCCCTCAGGCAGAACCATGCACCAGATCGGTGGATAAATCCTAGGC
>CALMHE010000223.1 GCA_937863865.1 uncultured Anaerolineaceae bacterium
GTCACCGGGGGAATTATTGTCCACCAGCCTAATGGAGGTGGTACCACGGACCCGGGCGTTCGTCCTCTTGACGAGGAACGCCCGGCATTTTTTATACCGCTTTCATCTGGATGGAAAGGAGCAAACCATGAATTCATCCACCCGCATCCTCACCGGTCACCGACCCACCGGACCCCGCCATATCGGGCATCTTGTGGGAACCCTGAACACCTGGAGGGAACTGCAATTCACCCACGATTGTTTCTTCCTGGTGGCGGATCTGCATGTTCTCACCACCCAATATGAGAATCCATCGATTATCCGTCAGAATACCCTGGAGATGGTGATGGACTGGCTGGCTGCCGGGATTGATCCGGATCATGCCACCCTGGTGCTGCAATCCGCCCTGCCTGAACATTCCGAAATGAGCCTGCTGCTCGGCATGCTGGTGCCGGTTTCTCGGTTGGAACGCGTCCCCACCTACAAGGAGCAGATCCAGCAGCTGCATCTCAATCCCTCACTGGGGCTGCTCACTTACCCCGTATTGCAAGCCGCCGACATCCTGCTTTACAAGGCTGAAACCGTCCCCGTGGGTGAGGATCAACTGCCGCACCTGGAACTGACCCGCGAGCTGGCGCGGCGTTTCAACTCCCTTTACCGCCCATTATTCCCGGAGCCGGAACCGTTATTATCCCACCAGCCGCGCCTGTTGGGGATTGATGGGCGCACCATGCATTCCTCCTATGGCAATGCCATTTACCTCAAGGACACCCCCGGGGAAACCAGCCACAAGGTGCACCAGATGTACACCGACCCCACCCGCCTGCATGCCACCGATCCCGGTCATGTGGAGGGCAACGCGGTTTTTGCCTGCCTGGATGCATTTCATCCAAACCGGGCTGAGCTGGAGGAAATTAAGGAACTGTACCGCGCCGGTACGGTGGGAGATGTGGAACTCAAGGATCTGCTTGCCGGCATCCTCAATGAAGCATTGGCTCCCTTACGGGCAAAGCGCGCCGAACTGGCTGAACGCCCGTCCTATCTGGTGGATCTGCTGCGGGCAGGTACCGACCGCGCCCGTCCCATTGTGCAGGAGACCATCGAACAGGTGCGTGACATGATGGGGCTGACACTCCACAACCGGATGGGTGTGGAAAACACCCCCCAGGGAGCATTCTGTTGATTGGAATTTAATGAAAAGGGTCAGCGGTCAACAAGCCGGGGCACCGTTGAGGTGCCCCGGTGTCATTTCCACTACGCATCCAGCAGGCGGGTGTTTGCCAGCCTTTCCAATATTTCAATGACCGCGGAATTATCCAGATTCCCCAGATCGTTTTGCACCATGGCATTGAACAACTGGGTATTGACCGCCGTGCTGGGCAGCGGAGAGCCATATTC